>JBIKWS010000151.1:0-7748 GCA_044356195.1 Cyanophyceae cyanobacterium | reverse complement strand
CGAGCACACCCCGCATCAACCGCCAATGCCCGGGGAAGGTACACAGGTACGGATAGCGCCCCGGTTTCGTTGGAGCCACGAACACGACCTCATGCTTCGCCCGCGGGTTCACCAGCGGTGTCGCCAGGAGGATCTTCGGCGACTCAGGAACGTAGCCCTTCGCCATCCCGTCCGGGTCCGACGCCATCCGATCCGCCAGCGCCCCCACCTCATCCCCCGCGCCAGCCTCGACGAGTACGAAGTTGTGGGTCATGAGATCCGGGTTCTCGAAGATCAACCGGACCTTCGAACCAGCCTTCGCCCGGAGTTCCTTGGGCGCGAACTGCAACCCCGGCGCCGCCCGCACGACCAATGCGTCGCCCGCCGACGCCTTCAACCCCGCCCAGTCCTTTGCCATCGCACCCAACCCGGCTTCATCGACCGCCATCTGCGCTCCGGCCAAAGGCTGGCCCACCAGGTCGAACAGGAACACCGCCGGCGGACGCCCACCGATCTGCCGGAATGTCAGCTCGATCAGGTTCAATCCCGGCTGCAACGCCACCTGGACCTCCTGGTGACTGCTCCACTGCGAATCCTGCGACAGCAACGGTTCCCCGTTCACAGCGATGTCGAGGAACCCATGCTTCACCGACAACGTCGCCGGCTGTGCCGCCTCGCTCTTCACCCAGGTGCGATACACACCCGCGCCCGGACCCGCGCCGCCGCCAGAACCTCCATCAAACGGCACCGCAGCCGCAGCCCCATCCGTTCCCGCCCACTGCCAATGCCGCAACCGCGTCGCCGGTGAGACGTTCAGCACCGGAACGCTCCGACCGCGCACCGACTTCGTTCCGTACTTCAGGTCCGCCACCATCCGTTTCACGTCCGGAGCCGTGTCACCCAACCCATGCAGCACATGCTCCACCGCCGGCATCCGCGGACGCAGGTGCGCTACCGCGTCCACCACCTCCATCTGCACCCGGGGATGCATGTCGAGGATCATCGCCTGCAACCGGGTCACCACATCCGCCAAGCGGTCGGCCTGGTAACGGCTCATGCGCACCGCCGCCGCCCGATGATGGAACGACTTCGCCTGCATCAAGCGCGTCAGCCACGCCGGACGCACCTCGCCAAAACTCTCCGCGACGAAGATCGCCTCCAGCAACGCCTGATCGTCTCCGGCATGCGACTCCACCCAGGACTCCAGCGCACCGAGCACACCCGTCCCCTGGCGTCGCAACTCCAGCCGCACATGCTTCCGCACGATGTCCTGCGGATGCGTCAGCAATTCCAACAACGCGGCCGTCTTCGCCCCACGGATCTGCGGCCATTCCTTCACCACCGGCTTCGCCGTGTTCACCACCCGCCAGATCCGGCCCTTCACATGATTCCACCGCGCATCCCGCATCGGGTGCTGCGCATGCCCGATGATCGCGCTGCTGAAATCCGAGACGTACAACCCGCCATCAAATCCGAACTCCACGTCGACCGGCCGGAACGCCGCATTCGTCGAGGTCACGAGATCCAGCCTTCCACTCCCCCGCACCATGCCCTTGCTGAAGTCATACTTCGTGATCGAAACCACGTAAGGCCCGATGCACGCCGCCGACGCCATGCCCTGCTGGAATTCCTCCGGGAAGTTCGGACTCGAGATACTCGCCGCGGCGCTGCCCTTGCCGTAGCCAATCGTCGTCGCGTACGCGAACGGATGGTAGATGCCCAACGGCGTCCACGTGAGCGGCAGGCAATCCAGCACCAAACCGTCGCCGTACATCTGGAAGATGTTTCCCGTGCGATCGAACGTCACCTTCCACGGATTCGGCGTGATGCTCTGCCACTCGGGCTCGATCCGTCCGTCGCGCGGATTCAACCGATACGTCGTCGCGTCGAATCCGCGCACGACCCCGTGCGACGTTTCCAACTGGGATCGATGGAACACGCCATCGCAGAACCACACCCCGCCCACCGGATCCGTCGCCATCATCCCGCCGTGATGCGAGTCCGTCAGGTCCAGGCCCCGCAACATCTCGCGCTTCGAATCCGCCTTCCCGTCGCCGTCCGTGTCCCGCAACAGCCAGTGCCGGGACTGTTCCGACACCAGCACGCCCTCCGACGTGAACGCCACGCCGTCGAGCGCATCGAATCCTTCCGCGAACACCGTCAGCTTGTCCGCCTTGCCATCGCGATCGGTGTCCTCCAGCACGACCAATTTGTCCTCCTGCGGCTGCCCCGGAACGGTGTGGGGAAAGCTCGGCATCGTCACCACCCACAGCCGCCCGCGTTCGTCGAAGGCGATCTGCACCGGCGCGCGCAACTCGGGGAACTGCTCCTCCGACGCGAACAGGTTCACCGCGTATCCATCCGCCACCCGGAAGCCCGCCTGCATCTCCGCCGGCGACTTCACGATACCTACGCTGTGCGTCGAACCTCCCGACGCCGGCACCGGAAGCGGTGCCAACGCGATGAACGGCGCATCCGCGAACCGCAGGGTCGGGCTCTTCACCACCTGCTGCACCAGCGCGTCCGCCTTCTCGATCCGCTGGAGGTAGAGCGGGATCTCCGCCTCGCGTTCCTCCGCACGCTTCCGTTGGCCGTAGTACAGGATCCCGTTCTTCGGCCGGACGACCTCATCGACGTAATGCGCCAATTGTCCCGCCGCCGCCGCGACTTCCTTGAGTCGCACCTCGGGAACCTTGTCCACCGCCGCCGGACCCACCAGCGCGGACGCCACCACGCGGGCCATCGCCCGGTTGCCGGCGTCGTTGAGGTGAAGCCCGTTGATCGTGAGCGGAGCGCCCCCCTTCGCATACGCCGCCTGGCTCGCCGCGAACAGATCCACGAACACCGCCTCGCGCCCTCGGGCGGCGTCCCGGATCGCCCGCGCGTAGAGCGCTATGTCCCGGTTGCGCGCCCCCGCCTCCGGTCCCGGCCCACCCGGCTCGACCGCCGTGGGCGACAGCAGCACGAACCGCGCACCCGGATGCAACTGCGCCAACTGATCCAGCAACACCGTCAACTGCGCCCGGAAATCCGCCAGCCCCGCCTCCCCGGCGAACGCTTCGTTCATCCCGTACCCGACCACCACCACCTTCGCCGGCCACAACGCCAGCAGGGATTTCATGTGGTCCGCATAACCCTCCGCCCGCAACCGGTGCCCGACCTCGTCGCCCGTCCACGCAAAGCTCCGCAAGTGCAGTTCCCGTGTCGGATCCGACAGCTGGACCAACCCCTGCAACTCGCCCTGCTCCAGCAACCGTCCGACCATCGAGTTGCCATGGAAGACCACCGTGTCCCCCGACTGCATCGGCACCTGCGCCCGCAGGGATCCCAACGTCATCGCCGCCACCGCCAGACCCATTCCAAGACCCAACACCCGCTTCCGGAAATGCATCCCGCAACCCTACGACTCCAACAGCCCCCGCCGCGACAGTGGAGTTCTTGGGGAGTTCCCAGTTCCCAGTTCCCAGTTCCCAGTTCCCAGTTGCCAGTTGGGATCTGGAATCTGGAATCTGGGAACTTCGCGCCCTGGATCCCGGGCGCGTGCCTATGCCTTCACCCGCCCGGAACCCTCCGTGTCGCCGCATCCCCACAACAACAGATGCCGCGACGCTCAATCAAACTCCGGTCCGCGGGGATAGTTGCCAGTCGCCATTTTGTAGGCCGGGTGCCCTCACCCGGCGCGGTTCATCAATGGCGACGAAGAGTTCCCAACTTCCAGTCCCCGATCGTAGCCGACGAGGTCACGAGGCGGGCTATGGAAAGAACTTCCAACCCCTACGCCGGAGGCGTTGCAGCCGATAGCCCCGGGTTGGCGCGGTAGCGCCTACCCGGGGTTTGATTCGCAAAAGGTCACGCACCCCGAAGGCGGTGCGAAGATCTGCCCTCCCTGCAACCCTTTCAGGGTTGGATGTTGTTTTCGCTGTGTCCCGGGGTTGCTTCGCACCCCGGGCTATCGGCTCCAACGCCTCCGACGTACCCCAGCTTCAAACCTGAAACTCCCCCCTCAAAACACCCGCTCCTTCACCTCGATGATATCCCCCGGCTCCACTGGCACGCGCTCCGACATCGCCGTGTCGAGATCCACGCCCTTCGTTTCGGCTCCCCGCCGCAACACGATGCGCTTCCGATCCGCCGTCCGGCCCAACCCACCCGACGCCGCGATCACCTGCACCAGATCCATCGGCTTGCCCGGAACCAATTCAACATTCCCCGGACGCTGCACCGCGCCGAGCACAGTCACCAATCCCGCTCCTTTGGGGGCCACCACCGACGCCGGCTTCCGCACCGGACGCTCCACCTTCGGCCGCGGCTTGAACGGAACATAGATCCGTGTGAACCCATCCACCGGAATCTCGATGTCCTTCGACGCATCCCCGGAGGCCAGGATCGCGGCGACGTCGTTGGTGGTGACGGTTTCCACCGAATCGCCATCCACGTGCATCACCTTCTTACCAGTCGCTGGATCCAGGACCATTCTGTAGCCACGGATGTTGGGCGAGGTCCTGGGCCCAACCACAGAAGGGGCCGAAGGCACGTTCGAGGGCGCCTGCCTCGTCACGACGACCCTCGACAGGTCCGGTGCCAGACCCGCCCTGTTGGTCTCCACCAGGACAATCTGCTGGAGGAACTGGGACAGGCGCAGAGGCGGCGGTTGTTGTTGTTGTGTTTGCCCCGGGGATCTGGGGCCGCCCGGGTCAACGCCAGGAACCTCCGAGGCCATGGCCCCGCAAACCACAGCCGAAACACTCTTCGGCAACCCGACGAAACCACCCGACGGCTGGGGAGCCGCGGTCGAACGTCCACCCCGAGCCTGCAACAATGAACGCACTTCCGGAAAGCCGCCGGCCAGGTCAAACGCCGTCATCCCTTCACCATTGCCCGCATTCACAAAGGCCCCGGCATCCAGCAGTGCCGTGAGCTCCTCAGTTGGCCCACCCCTGGAAGCAAGGATGTGCAGTGGAGCGAGCCAAGGCTGCTGCCAGGTGCCCCCATTGGCGATGTCCATCATCCAGTTCTTCTGAGACAACAGATTCGGATCCGCACCGGCTTCGAGCAGCTTTCGGATCAGGGAAGGCATGGATGCGCACGCCGTGTGCAGCGCATAACCCAGGTCCGGATCGACTCCTGCATCCAGCAACCGTTGAGCCCCATCCTCCCACCCCCTGGCAATCGCCGCGGCCAAGGGGGTGACTCCGGAGGCAGCCACACCGTTGGGATCGGCCCCGCGCTGCAACAGAAGCTCCAGCACCGCCATCCGCCTTCCGTAGACCGCCATCAACAAGGCATTGGCTCCTTTGCGGAACTGGGTTCCAGGGGCAATGTCCTGCGTATCCGCTTCCAAGCTCCCATCCACCTTGCCCCCCCGATCCAAAAGCAATTCCACCACCGCCCGATGTCCTGCATAAGCCGCCCGGAGGAGAGGCAGGCCTCCGCCGGCATCCACCCGATTCGGATCCGCCCCCGCGTCGAGCAGCATCCGGCACACGTCCAACCGCCCCGAATGGGAGGCCGCTTTCAATCCCGCGCGGAGCGATTCCTCCGACCTCGTCGGCATCCCCTCGCCGAGAAGGTAAGCCAGGACGCGGGCGTGCCCTCGACGCGCGGCCTTCTCCAGCGGCGTCCCCTCTGTCCCAGACTGGTTCAGCAGATCCGGACTGTTCCGCAGCAATCCCTTCAGCCGGGCGATTTCGGTCTCCTCCTCGTCGCGCGCCGCTGCAGGTGACCCGGGCGTCTCCGCCTTGGAACTCCCGCCCGTGGGCAAGACGTCCAGAATGTCCCGGCGCTGCCGCTTCTCCGCCAACTGCCGCTTGAGGTTCAGCAGCTCGCGTCGGGCCTTCAACACCTCTTCCTCCGCTGCCCGACCCGCCTCGAACTTCCGCTGCTCGATCAACAACTGCTGCTCCGCCACGCGGATCTCGTCTTCGAGGAGGCGCTCGGCCTCGGTCGCCGATCCCACGGTTGGCCCGGCCGGACTCACTGAACCAGCCGCTGTTTCCGCCCCCGCGTGCCTTCTCGCCACGGCCACCATCTCCGTCTGCTCCGGGAACTCGACGAGCAACCGTCGGTACAACGCCGTCGCCTCATTGGTCCTGCCCTGCCGCCGCTGCACCTCCGCCAACCGGAACAGGGCCGTCGCATGCGTCGCCCGGCGCCCATCCGCCGTGGCGACCGCATCCATGTACGCCTTGGTGGCACCGGCGAGATCCTTGCCCGATTCCTCCGCCGCCAACCCGCGTTCCACCGCCTCGCGCACGGGGTCCGGTACCTGCGCGAGGGCCAGCCATCCGCACCCGAGCCACACCGCCAGACTTTTCGTCATCCTCATGCCTCGTCCTTTCTGCTGCCCAGCGTGCCAAGGTCCGCTCCACCACTTGTCATGCTTTTGAAAAACGTGGGGGTGGGAGTGTGAAGTTTGAAGATTCAAGTTCGAAGCAAGCGGGGGAGTCTCCGGTTTCCACTCGCCCGTTTCCAGACCCGGCTGGGGCTGAGTCTGTACGCCGGAGGCGTTGCAGCCGATAGCCCCGGGTCGTGCGAAGCACGCACCCGGGGAATGGCGGGTCGAAATGGAATCCGCACCCCGGAGGGGTGCGAAGATCCGGGAGTCTGCAACCCTTCCAGGGTTGGATATCCATTCCATGCTGACCCGGGGTTTCGCTTCGCGACCCCGGGCTATCGGCTCCAACGCCTCCGGCGTACTTTCGGCAGCCTCCTCACGTCGTCCCCTCTGGCCTCTGGCACCTCCCCCCATCACCCTGCCTCGTGACCTCGTTGGCTACTCCGGCAACTGGGAACTGGCAACTCCGGGGCGCATCTCGACACTGCCCCCTTTTGGAAAGGATTCGGGGCGGCGATGTCCTCATCGCCTTGGGAATGGCTTTGGAACGGCGACGAGGAGGTCGCCACCCCGTTCCATGCGGGGGCCGTGTCAAGATGCGCCCGCAACTCCGCCGTCCCACGCATAGCCCACCCCATGCACCGTCCGGATCCGTCCGCCCGCAACCGGACCGAGCTTCGCCCGCAGGCTTGCCAGATGCGTGTCCACGGTCCGCGTCGTCGGGAACGCCGTCACGCCCCAGACGCGATCGAGGCACTGTTCCCGGGTGACCGCTTCGCCACCCGATTCCACCAGCAACCGCAGCAACGCGAACTCCTTCGCCGTCAGGTGCACGATCTTTCCACTGCGTTGAAGTTCCAACCGCGCGAAGTCCACCCGCACATCCGCCCACTCCACGATCGTCGGTATGGATCCCTGAGCCCGTTGGAACCGGCGCATCAACGCCCGCACCCGCGCCAGCAGTTCGCCCGTGCTGAACGGCTTCACCAGATAATCATCCGCTCCATGGTCCAGGCCCCGCACGCGATCTTCGACCTGCCCCTTCGCCGTCAGCATCAGGATCGGCACATCCCGCCCCAACCGACGCAACTCCGCCGCGACCGCGAATCCGTCCAGGCGCGGCATCATCACGTCGAGTAACACGAGGTCCGGCGACTCATCCAACGCCCGCTTCAACCCGGCCTCGCCGTCGGCGGCGGTGAGCACGCGGAATCCCGCCGCGCCGAGCGCATCCGCCAGCACCGTGCGCATCGGCGCTTCATCCTCCACAACGAGCACGCGTTGGGCCTGGCCATTCATGATTTCGCCTCCCGTCCATCCACCGGCAACTCCACGAAGAAAACCGCCCCCCGTCCCGGCTCGCTCTCGACCCACACCCGCCCGCCGTGTCCCTCGACGACATGCCGGACGATCGCCAGTCCCAGTCCGACACCCT
>JBIKWS010000150.1:0-7750 GCA_044356195.1 Cyanophyceae cyanobacterium | reverse complement strand
ACCCGACGGGACTTGCCGCCGTTGTCGCCGACAGCGAATCCGACGAGCGACTGGGGTTGGTCGAAGCGCAGGACCAGCGGCTCCGGATCCGAACCCGGCGGGTGGTTGGCGAAAGGCTTCCGGGCGAGGAACTGCGCGGGGCTGGCCGTGGGGAATCCCGATTCAACAACCGCACCCCCGGGAATGGAGACGCCGGCGGGATCGAGCCGTTCCACGGCTTCGCCGACGCCGAAGTCGTCGAAATGGATCTTGTGATCAATATTGGGTGTCTGCGCCCGGACCGAGGCCAGACCAAGCCACCCCAGGCCGGCCCACACCAGCCATTGCATGCATCTCTTCATGAGGTGACTTCCGCTGCCGGGAGCCATTTCTTGCAGGGGCACGTGAAGATTCAGGCAGCTGCCGAAAATGAACCGCGACCGGACACTGCTGGAGGGTCGAACCTTGCCGTTGATCGGCGGGGATCCGCAGCCACGCCGGATCCAGGCCTAAATCAAGGCCTTCAGCCTGGCCTGGGTCGAATGGCCCGAAACGCGGCGTTACCAGTCCAACGAACGGCTCACCACCCTCATTGTAGGCCGCGTGCCCCCACGCGGCGTGGCCTCTTCGTCTTGAAACTTCAAACGCCTGCTCCCCGCCGGGTGAGGGCACCCCCTGAACTGGTAACTGGCGACTGGCATCTGGGAACTCCCCTCGGAGGCCGCGTGCCCCCACGCGGCGTGGCCCCAATCTTGTCTCTTTAAACTTCAAACTCCTCCTCCCCCGCGTGAGGACTCGCCGCCTTCTCGGTCGGAGATTCACGCATGCGCGTCCGCCTATCCCCAGCATCCCCGGTCCGTCCCATGGACGACCTTTCGGTGCGGGTTGAACCTGAGAGGAAATCCGTCCGCTGCCGCCGGGGTTTCAGCCTGATCGAGTTGCTCTGCGTGATGGCCATCATCGGGATCCTGGTCGGGCTGATGCTGGGACCCGTTGGCAGGGCCTTCCGCAAGGCGCGTGGTTTCAAGGCCGAGATGGAGGCACCGACGCACGTGGTACGTCTGACCGATGGCATGCGCCGGTTTGCCGCCGCCCATGCCACGTGGTCATGTCCCGATCTGGAGGCGCTGCTGACCTTCGCCAAACCCGGCGGCCCCACGGAACGTTGGCTCAAGGGGGCGCAGGTGACGCTGGTTCCCTTCCGGCACGACACGCCACCCGAGACCCTCGTGGTGACGCTGGAAGTTCCGGGAGGTGGTTCCGGCAAGTTCGTTCGATATGGGCTGACGAAGGGCGACCTGACGATCGCGCCGTAGTCAGGGGGGAGGTTTCAAGGAAGGGGCATGGTCTGGTATCCCGGAGGGATGGGAGCCGGTAGCCCCGGGTCGTGCGAAGCACGCACCCGGGGACAATGCGTATCATTGCGAACACGCACCCCGGCAGTGGTGCGAAGGCTCCCGATCCTTCAACCCCTCCGGCGTAGGAACTGGAAACTTCCCTGGGCCCCGCCTCGTGACCTCGTCAGCGGGAGTCGCCAGTTACCAGAACCCAGTTCCCAGACCTGTCAGACCTGGAATCTGGCAACTGGGAACTGGCCACTGGGAACTTCTTCTCACACATCGTAATTCAGCCAAGGTCCGAGCCAGCGCTCGAGTTCCGGCAGCGGCATTCCCTTGCGGGTGGCGAGGTCGGAGACCTGGTCGCGGTCGACCTTGTCGACGCCGAAGAACTTCGACTCGGGATGGCCGAAGTAGAATCCGCTGACGGACGATCCCGGCCACATGGCGCAGCTTTCAGTGAGTGAGATCCCGGCGCGGGCCTCGGCACCGAGCAGGCTCCAGAGCAGCCGCTTCTCGGTGTGGTCCGGACACGCCGGATAACCCGGGGCCGGCCGGATGCCACGATACTGTTCCTCGATGATCTGTTCGATCGTGAGGTTCTCGGTCTGGCCGTAGCCCCACTCGCGTCGGACGCGATGGTGCAGGAACTCCGCGAACGCCTCCGCCAACCGGTCCGCGAGCGCCTCGGCCATGATGGCGCGGTAGTCGTCGTGGGCCGCCTTGTAGCGTTCGACGACCTCCTTGAGCCCGATGCCTGTCGTCACCGCAAATCCGCCAAGATGATCCGCTGGCGCGGGACCGGACGCCGGCTTCGGCGCGATGAAGTCGGCAAGCGACCAATTCGCGGAGCCGTCCTGCTTCTCCATCTGCTGGCGCAGGAAGTGGAAGGTCGTGGTGACCTGCGTGCGGGACTCATCCGTGTAGACCTCGACGTCCTCGGCACCGGGAAGGCGATTGGCCGGGAAGAACCCGTACACGGCGCGGGCGCGCAGGAGACGTCGGGAGACGATCTCCTTCAGCATTTCCTGGGCGTCGTTGTACAGCTTGCGCGCCTCGTCGCCGTGCTTCGGATGTTCGAGGATCGACGGAAACCGGCCGCGCAGTTCCCACGTGTGGAAGAACGGCGACCAGTCAATGAACGGCACGAGGTCGTCGAGGCGGATGGCCTCGGTGGTGACGGCGTTGTCGCCGCCGGACATGCCGGGCGTGCGGGGCGTCGGTGCCGTGTCGAGGCAACGCAGGCCGATGAAGGCCGGCTGCGGCAGGTCGGTGTGGGCGAGTTGCGGGGCGCGCTTCCGGGCTTCGGCGAGCGGCAGCAGCTTGCGACGGTTGCCGGCGTGCTGGTCGCGGGCGGCTTCCTGGTCGGTACGGAGCTGGGCGATGAACGCCGGCTTCTGTTCCGCCGACAGCAACGCGGAAACCACAGGAACAGCGCGGCTGGCGTCGAGGACGTGGATGACCGGTTCGCGGTAACCGGGCGCGATCTTGACCGCGGTGTGGGCCTTGGAGGTCGTGGCCCCGCCGACCAGCAACGGCAACTTCATGCCGCGTCGATCCATCTCCCGGGCCACATGCTGCATCTCGTCGAGCGACGGCGTGATGAGGCCGGACAGGCCGACGATGTCGACCTTCTCGCGCTCGGCCGCGTCGAGGATCTTGTCGGTGGACACCATGACGCCGAGGTCGATCACCTCGTAGTTGTTACACCCGAGGACGACGCCGACGATGTTCTTGCCGATGTCGTGGACGTCGCCCTTGACCGTCGCGAGCAGGACCTTGCCCTGCGCCTGCGTGGCCTGGCCGGCGGCGGTGGCCGCGGCCTTCTCGGCTTCCATGAACGGCGTCAGGTACGCGACCGCCTTCTTCATCACGCGGGCGGACTTCACGACCTGCGGGAGGAACATCTTGCCGGCACCGAAGAGGTCGCCGACGACGTTCATGCCGTCCATCAACGGGCCTTCGATCACCAGCAGCGGACGGCCGAGCTTCGCGCGGGCTTCTTCCGTGTCGGTGTCGACGAAGGTGTCGATGCCCTTGATGAGGGCGTGCTTCAGACGCTCCTCGACGGTTCCCGAGCGCCACGCCTCATCGGCGGGGCCGGTGGTCGTCGTGGTCTGGCCGGCGGAACGCTTCTTGAGTTCCTCGCCCAGGGTGACGAGGCGTTCGGTGGCGTCGGAGCGGCGGTTGAGCAGGACGTCCTCGACGAGTTCGAGCAGGTCCTTCGGGATCTCCTCGTACACTTCGAGCATGCCGGCGTTGACGATGCCCATGTCCAGTCCCGCGCGGATCGCGTGGAAGAGGAACGCCGAATGCATCGCCTCGCGGACGTGGTTGTTTCCGCGGAAGCTGAACGAGATGTTCGACACGCCGCCCGAGACCTTCGCGCGGGGCAGGTTCGCCTTGATCCAGCGCGCGGTCTCGATGAAGTCGACGGCGTAGTTGTTGTGCTCGTCGATGCCCGTCGCGACCGTGAGGATGTTCGGGTCGAAGATGATGTCCTCGGGCGGGAATCCGGCCTTTTCGACGAGCAGCTTGTACGAGCGGGCGCAGATCTCGATCTTGCGCGCGAAGCTGTCGGCCTGGCCCTTTTCATCGAAGGCCATGACGACCACGGCGGCACCAAAGCGTCGGACCGCACACGCTTGTTCGAGGAACTTCGCCTCGCCTTCCTTCAGCGAGATCGAGTTCACGATGCCCTTGCCCTGCAGGCAGCGCAGCCCGGCTTCGATCACCGTCCACTTCGACGAGTCGATCATGATCGGCACGCGGGCGATGTCCGGTTCCGACGCGATCAGGTTGATGAAGCGCGTCATGGCCGCCACGCCGTCGAGCATGCCCTCGTCCATGTTGACGTCGATGATCTGGGCACCGCTCTCGACCTGTTGCCGTGCGACGCTGACGGCCTCGGTGTAGTTGCCGGCGAGGATGAGCTTCGAGAAGCGCGGGGAACCGGTCACGTTGGTGCGCTCGCCGACGTTCACGAAGTTCGTGTTGGGCGTCAGGTTGAACGCTTCCATGCCCGACAGGCGCTGATAGGGCTCGATCGCCGGAACCGTCCGCGGCGGCAATCCGCGCACGGCCTGCGCCATGGCGCGGATGTGGTCCGGACTGGTGCCGCAGCAGCCGCCCAGGATGTTCAGCCATCCCGCTGCCGCCCATTCGCGCACCTTCGGAGCCATCGTCTCCGGCGTCTCGGGGAATCCCGTTGGCAGGAGCGGATTCGGCATGCCGGCGTTGGCGTAGATGCAGACGTAAGTGTCCGCGATCTTTGAGATCTCCTCGACGTACGGACGCAGCTCGTCCGGCCCCAGCGCGCAGTTGAACCCGATCGTGATCGGGCGGATGTGCCGCACCGAGTTCCAGAAGGCTTCGACCGTCTGGCCGGTCAGCGTGCGCCCCGACTTGTCCGTGATCGTTCCCGAAACCATCACCGGCACGCGCTCGTTCCGGGCCGTGAGGACCTCGTCGATGGCGAACAACGCCGCCTTGGCGTTGAGCGTGTCGAAGATCGTCTCGACCATCAGGACGTCCACGCCGCCGTCGAGCAACGCTTCCACCTGTTCGCGGTATTGATGCCGCAACTGCTCGAACGTCACCGCCCGGAATCCGGGGTCGTTCACGTCCGGCGAGATCGACGCCGTCACGGGCATGGGTCCGATGGCACCGGCGACAAGGCCGCGATGGCCCGTGCGCGCGAAGACTTCCTCGACCGCCTCGCGGGCGACGCGGGCGGAGGCGAGGTTCATCTCGCGGGCCAGCTGGACCAGGAACGGGTCGTGGATGACGGCATCGAAGAAGGCCGGATCCTTGCGGCCGTCGGGGTGCCGGAAGAAGAAGTCGTGCTGGCCGATGGTCGTGGCCGAGAAGGTGTTGGTCTCGATGATGTCCGCGCCGGCTTCGAGGTATTGGGCGTGGATCTCGCGGATGACGTGGGGCTGGGTAAGGAGGAGGACCTCGTTGTTGCCCTTGAGATCCTTGCCGGTCCAGTCCTTGAAGCGGTCGCCGCGGTACTGGGCTTCGCCGAGCTTGTAACGCTGGACCATGGTGCCCATGGCGCCATCGATGATGACAAGCCGCTGGCGGAGGCGATCCACCAGATCGGCGCCGCGTGTATAAGAGACCTGGGCGGAGGCCGGAATCTGCATGGGGGAAAGGTTACTCCGCGAAACCGCCGGGCCAAGCCATAAATCAATTCATCAGGATGGGAGGATGGGTTAACGGTGTGGCCAACCGATGACTGCTTCCGCGGGCTTGTCCGCTCCCAGTCTCAAGGCGGGGTGGCGACCTCCTCGTCGCCGGTGCCCAGCGCCGGAGGCGCGACAGACGATAGGCCCGGGCGTGAGCCCGGGTTCACCGGTCCCCCCCCGCGGCCCGAGGCCCAGCGGGGCGATAGAATCCACCCGCCCCTGCTGCCTTGCCCGCTCGGATCTTGCGGAGGCGCGAAGAGGATACGGGATCCTGTCGGTTCCCCTTTTTTGTCCTCTTGAGTTCTTTGCGGCGAACCAGCTCCGGGTTTGGCATGGGACCCAGGGTTGTCCTCGCGGCTCTGCGGGTTTCTGACTTTTCGTTCGTTGACGGAGTTCCGTGATCAAATCAGATTTCACTCCATGGAAGCCACCACCAAGACGGATGCTGCCTGGTTCACGACCAAGGGCCAGATCGTCATCCCCGTGTGGCTGCGCAAGCAGTTCCAGATCGAGGACGGGACCAAGGTCGTGGTCGAGGCGACGCCCGACGGGATCCTGCTGCGGCCGGTGACCGCCGCCCTCATCAAGCGCGGACGCGGACTCGCGAAACGCAAATCCGACGGCAAGGCCGGCAAGGCTTCCGGACAGTCGTGGGCGGAACACAAATCCGGGGAGATCGCATTGGAGGAGGCCAAGTATGCGCGCAGCACCGGTGGTCCTCGATAGCCACGCCCTCGTGGCGTACTTCCGGGATGAACCGGGAGCGGAAACCGTTGAATCCCTGTTGGCCCTCGCCGCGGCAGCCGAGCGCAACCTCCACATGACCGAGGTCAACTATGCCGAGGTCAAATACACCCTGATCCGCAAAGACGGCCCGGATGCATGGATGGCTTGTGCCCGGTTGCTCGCCGGCCTGCCCATCGAGTTTCATCCGGCCGACCGCCGCCTTTCCGACCTCGCCGCCGGGTTCAAGGCCCGCTTCAAGATGAGCCTTGCCGATGCCTTTGCGGTCGCACTGGCGAAGGAAAAGAAGGCGGAACTCGTCACCGGCGACCCGGAGTTCAAGGGGCTGGAGCAGGAAGTCAGGATCCACTGGTTGAAACAGGATTGATCGCCCTCCGGAAACACCGCCAGCAGCTCTGGGGAACCGAAAAGTCCTCGTAGCCAGTGTCCAGCGCCGGAGGCGCGACAGAGGATAGGCCCGAGCGTAAGCCCGGGTTCACCGATCCCCCCGCGGCCCGAGCCCCAGCGGGGCGACAGAATCCACCCGTCCCTGCTGCGTTGCCCGCTCGGATCTTGCGGAGGCGCGGATAAGAAGTGGGATCCTGTCGGTTCCCTTTTGTCTTCTTGGGTTCTTTGCGGCGAAACAGCTCCGGCATTTTCGGGGAGATCTTCGTCTCACGCGAAGAACCGACCCTCTACGGAAAGGGTGTTTTGCAGCAATGAACGGGCGGTCCTTCAATGCATGCGCCGGGTGAGGGCACTCGGCCTTCAGATCCGTGGCTCGGACTCAACGAACGGGTCCTCAGTTCATTGGTTGACGCGAAGAAGGCCGTGATATGGTGATCCCACGCTCTGCGCGGGATTTCCCCTTCGAGGCTTTGCGGCTTGGCGGCTTAGCTTTTTCTGTCTGTGCCGGAACGGAATGGAGGGGAAAAGCCGCAAAGCCGCGAAGCCGCAAAGGGGACGGGCGTGAAATCCGTCTGTTGCCCCGTCTGGGGCTGGATCTGGCGGGGGAGGGAACACGCGGATGTCGCACCTGTGACCTGAAATGGGTCATGCATGGCAGGCTGGCGGGAGGTTGTTCCTCCCGACTCCGGGAGGTAACCTTGAAACGTGGATTCGCCTGCATCCCATCCTGACAAGCTTCGTTTGGTCCCCATACCGCCTCCCCCGCCTCCCGAGCCGAGGGAGTTTGACCATCCGATCACCACGATCGCGCAAGCAGAGCGGTTCTTCAGAGCGATGTCTTTTGCCCTGCTCGCACGCCGGCTGCTGGATGAGCGGGTCCTCCCTTGGGTGAATTCTGGCATGCAGGAGCGGCGTCTGGAGGCCTTGGCCCGGCTCGATGCAACGCAGCGCTTCTGCGGTATTCTCTTCTCCGGTTTCTGACTTTTCGTTCGTTGGTGGAGTTTCGTGTCCAAATCAGAGTCAACACCATGGAAGCCACCACCAAGACGGATGCTGCCTGGTTCACGACCAAGGGCCAGATCGTCATCCCCGTGTGGCTGCGCAAGCAGTTCC
>JBIKWS010000148.1:0-7812 GCA_044356195.1 Cyanophyceae cyanobacterium | reverse complement strand
ATGGACTGCTCTCGGTGCGCCGGGGATGGCGGGTGGATGAATGGCAACGGATGGCCGAGGCGGCGGGGCTGAAGCAGGCCCGGGTGTGGTCCGAGCACGGGACCCGCGTGCTTTTGTCGGTCGAGAAGAAGGCGTGAGGGAATCCTGCTGCGGGGTCAGCGGCGGGACGCGAGATACCACCGAAGCCAGCGGATGGAGTCTGGAATGGGGGAGATCTTGCTGCGTTCGCCCTGATAACGGACCTGGATTGGAGCGGTGGCAATGCCGAGATTCGCGCGGGCGAAGGCGACGATCATCTCGGATTCGATCTCGAATTGGCGGGTTTGCAGGCGGACGCGTTCGAGGGATGGCAGGTGGACCAGTCGATAGCCGCACTGGGAGTCAGGAATGGGGACGCCCGCGAGGGAGGTGATCCAACGGCTCATGCACCGGTTGGTCACGCGCCGGATCCAGGGCATGGAATCGGCTTGCGGGGTGCGGTCCCCGACGACGAGTTGGATGTTGGGGGAAGCAGCGGCAGCGAACAGGCCGGGGGCGTCCTCCGGGGCGTGCTGGCCGTCGCCGTCGAGCAGCAGGACCCACAAGGCACCGGAAGAAGCGGCAGTGGTCCAGCCTGTGGCGAGGGCCGCCCCCTTGCCGAGGGGGTGTGGATGCCGAAGCACCCGCGCGCCCGCCTCGGTTGCCACGGCGGATGTGTCGTCCGTGGAACCGTCATCGACCACGAGGCTGGCGTGGACGTGGGGTGCAAGTGCGGACACGAGGGGGCCGATGGTCCGGGCCTCGTTGAGGCAGGGGATGACAGCGATCGTGTTGAGGCGGTGCGGCCGCACGGGTGGAGACTCCCGGCAGGGGGGAGGGTGTGTCGAGTGCGCCGTTTTCCCGGGGAAGTTGGATTTGGAACTCCCCCCGGAGGCGGACAGCGGGTATTTCCCCCGGGTGCACGACGGGTGGGAACCGGGAACAATCGAGTTGGAGGCGACGGGTGAGGTCCAGGAAGGACTTCATGCCCGGGCGGCGGCGGTCGCAGCGGCGCGGTTTGGTCGGAACGTCTTCGTGCGCGGGGTGGTGGAGGTTTCGAACTTCTGCCGCGAGAACTGTCACTACTGCGGGATGCGCCGGGACAACCGCGACCTGGAGCGGTTCCGGGCGTCGTATGAGGGCTTGGCTGAGTTGTTGGTGCATCAGCGGCCGGCGAGCATGACGGATGTGAACATCCAGGCCGGCGAGGATCCGGTCGCGGCGCGGGAGTTGGTCCTGCCGCTGGTCCGCACCTTGCGCCGTGAGACGCCACTCGGGGTCAGCGTGTGCCTTGGGACGCTTTCGAAGGACCTGACCGAGGCGCTGAAGGAGGCGGGGGCAACCACCTACATCATCAAGTTCGAACTGGCGGATCCGGCACTCTACAAGGCGTTGCAGGCTCCAGGAACACTCGCGGAACGGGTCGCGCACATCCGCTGGCTGGCGGAACAGGGATGGAAGGTCAGCTCGGGGTTCATCGCGGGGTTGCCCGGTCAGGACGTGGCCTCGTGGCGCGGGAACCTCCGGATGGCGACGGACCTCCCGCTGATCGGATGCAGCGTCAGTCCGTTCGTGCCGGGGGAAGCGACGCCGCTTTCGGGTGCGGTGGGCGAGGGCATTGATCGCACGTTGAACACCATGGCGGTCTTGCGGTTGTTGCGGCCGGATTGGGTGATTCCCGCGGTGAGCGCGTTGAACCTCGCAGAACCGGGAATGGGATATCGGCGCGGTCTCCGGACCGGAGCGAACCTCTGCACCATCAACCTGACCCCGGGCGACGTGCGCGGCGATTACCTCCTCTACCGTCGGGATCGGTTCATCATGAACGAGGAACGCATCCTCCAGGCGATCGCCGACGAAGGGCGTGTACCTTCCGAGCGCAGCCTGGCGGCGCATCTCGAAACCACAGGCCGTGGGGTCCAGCCTTAGCGGCTTTCGGTGCCGTTCCAGGTGCAACCGGCCTCGAGCCATGCTTCAACGGAGCAGGGGCGAAGGATGGCAGCAGAGGCCCTCGTCCGATTGCCGACACGGGCCCATTGCTGGACCCGTGGCAACCTTTCTGTGACGCGCAGTTGGCGATTGCGTGAACAGCTCTCTAAAGCGGGCATTTTTCGAAGAGTGCCTGCCCCATCCGGACCCTCGTGCCTTGTTGGATTCCAGCACAGGGCTTGAAGGTGGCCGGAGTGAACACGATGATTGTGGAACCGTGTTCGAACCATCCAAGTTCATCACCACGCGCCACCGGACAGTTGCACGGAATTTGATTGGCTCCCTTGTAGCGGAGGTGAAGCAGGACATTGAGACAGTGGAGTCGGACCGCGGCCACGAGGATCGCGGCGACCGCGACCAAGGCCATGGGTTGACCCTCGGCCGTTTCGAGGTGCATGGCCACGCGTTCGTTCCGGCAGAAAAGACGTTCCACCCGCTTCAAGGCAATGGGGTTGACGTTCCAGGTGTCGCCACTGATGTAGGTGACGTGTTTGAGGGTGGCGGCTGTCGGCGCGTGGAACCGATGGTACATCGAGGAGGTCAACCGCAGGGTGACGTAAGTTCCGTTCCGGTATTTCGCGGCAGCGGCTTCACTGCCGAAAAGGTCCGATACCCGATAGGGAAATCCCTTCGCTTGATAAACCCGATCCTCTTCCACCCGGCCGGACTCTCCGACGATGCCATCACATGGGCTCACCACGATGTTCGATCGAGGATCGATGGGACGAGCGCCTTCGCGGAGTTCGCGGATGAAGCAATCGTGGAGGCTGGCGAAGTTGGATCTGCGCGCTTCGGAAAGATCGAGGTCAGTGAAGAGCTTCCATGTGGCGATCGCAGCGCGGGTCACGACGGGATTGCGAATCTTGCTGAACCGGCCCATCCACCGTGTGAGGAGGACCCGTGGGACCCGGTTGGTGAGAAGGAAATTGAGATCTTCCTGCAGCAGCAATCGGTCACGAAGCGTCCTGAGGACGCCTGCCTGTCCCACTGCACTGCCCTGATTGAAGTTTTCTGGCGTTTCCAAGGGATCGATTTTCATGTCTGACTTCCTGACAAATTCATTGGTGGGGATTGTCCCCGCGGCAGTGCTCCTACATCTCGCGCGACGACGGCTTCAGCTGTCCTTTGCAAAGCACCGCTCTCTTGCCGGGCATTCCCGGATGGCCAAGCGTGTCGCTGGGTTGCTTCCGGGCTATTCTTATGGCGAGGACCAGTTCTTCAACGCGGATGGAGCCCCCGAAGTCATCTCGGAAAGGCGGCGGAATGGCTTTGCGAAGCTTTGCGACCAACTCGTCGAGCGCCATCCCCGATCGATTGCCATGTCGGCCTCGGCGGGCGAACGCATCTCGGATCTTCAGTTCACGAAGGCTTATCGCGTTCCGTTCCAGTTCAGTCGATACCTGCGAACGCACCTGAAGCTGGGTGGGTTTGTGGAGTCGAGCGATGGCGTGACGGTGACGGATCTGGATGGCCGACGGTTCTATGACCTGACGGGCTCTTACGGCGTCAACGTCTTCGGCTATGACTTCTACAAGGACTGCATGCGTGAAGCAGTTCGACGCGCGGAGGCGCTCGGCCCAGTCTTGGGCAGCCTGCATTCTGCGGTGGCGTGGAATGCCGAGCGGCTCTGCCGGATTTCGGGAATGGACGAAGTCTCGTTCCACATGTCCGGCACGGAGGCGGTCATGCAGGCGGTCCGATTGGCCCGGTACCACACACGGCGGCGCTATGTGGTCCGTTTCTGCGGGGCCTATCACGGTTGGTGGGATGATGTTCAGCCGGGGCCCGGTAATCCAATGCCGCCGGGTCGTGTTTATACCCTCAAGGAAATGGACGAGGCCACCCTCACCGTCCTGAGGACACGAAAGGACATTGCATGCGTCCTCGTGAACCCGCTTCAGGCGATGCATCCGAATTCGCCGGCCCCGGGCGACTCCACCCTCATCGACAGCAGTCGACGGTCGGGTTTTGACAGGTTGGCGTACACGCGGTGGTTGCAGCAGTTGCGAGAGGTCTGCACGGCCCGCGGGATCGTCCTCATCCTGGACGAGGTCTTCATGGGCTTTCGGCTGGGGCCGGGCGGCGTGCAGGAATACTTCGGCGTGCACGCGGACATGGTGACGTACGGAAAGACGCTCGGTGGTGGATTCCCGGTGGGTGTGGTGTGTGGTCGCCGGGATCTCATGACCCGGTTCCGGGAGGACCGTCCTGCCGACATCTGCTTTGCGCGTGGCACCTTCAATTCCCATCCGTATGTGATGACGGCGATGCAGGTGTTCCTTGAGCGATTGGAAAGTGCCGAGGTGCAAGCGTGGTATTCGGGGCTTGAGGAACGCTGGAACGGCCGCGCACAGGCTTTGAATGAAAGGCTCCGGAAAGCCGGCCTGCCCGTTCAGGTCGCCAACCTCTCCACCGTCTGGTCGGTCTACTACACCCAGCCTTCGAGATACAACTGGATGCTCCAGTTTTACATGAGGGCCGAGGGACTGGGACTGAGCTGGGTGGGGACCGGGCGGTTCATCTTCAGCCTGAACTTCACGGACGCCGACTTTGAGGAAGTGGCTGATCGCTTTGTACGAGCCGCCCGGGCCATGCATGCCGACGGTTGGTGGCACGCAGAGCCCGGACTGACCAATCGTACGATCCGCCGGGGTGTTCTGAAGGAACTCGTCCGGCGTGTGCTCCGCCGTTAACGCCCGTGCGCCTGGGTCATGGGGGTGCCGTGTGCATGGGTCATGGGGTCGATGAGCTCGCCGCGCATGAGGGCGAGCGGTGACCGCCAGTAGAGCATCATGTCGTGGACGGGATCCGTGATGATCTTGAGCATCCAGACCAAACCGGTCATCACGTCCTTGAGAAAGAACAGGTGCACCGTTCGGAACACCAGACCGCCTGCACCGATGGCGAGCCAGACCAGTCCCAGATTGTGGAGGTAGCCCTCGACTCCCGATCCGGCAGTCAGGGTACCGAACAGGGTCGGGCTGAAATAGAGCACAACCGGAGCAACAGCCCACAGGGACATGAGCACGACCTTGCGGCGCAGATTGTAGCCCAGCTTGATATCCTCCTTGTGCTCGTGAGTCGCTTGATTCACGTGATCATAATCGCGGGGTTCGAAGAAGAAGTGCCCCGCCTGGCGGGACGTCATCGAAATCCCCCACGCAACGAGGGCGGCGAGGGCGGGATCAATGAAAAGCAGGAAGTAGGCGACGAGGAAGCTGATCGCGCTGACGAAGTGCAGCGACTGATTGATCCGGCTGTGATGGTAGTACCGATGGTCATCCCAACGCTGGATACGGAGGGCTTCCATGCAGGATCGAAAGGAAGTCGGTTGTTCGTTCATGACATTATTGGTTCAAGCGTCTTCGACGCTCCTCACTTATACGGTGCGGCCCAGCCTGCCAAAGGCGGATGCGCTTCGAAACATGACTTTTGGAATCGTGCCATCTTTTCGTCTTCAAGTGCCGCCAACGTCACCCGATGCAGTTGCGAGCCGGCACACGGGTTCCTACCAACTCGGCACCCTCTGGATCGGGCGGGCACCTACTCAGGGTGGCTGTCGTTACGGAAACCTACCCTCCAGAGGTCAACGGCGTCGCGACAACGGTCGCCCGGATTGTTTCCGGTCTGATCCAGAAGGGGCATCATGTGGAGGTGGTCCGTCCCCGGCAGGGGCTTGGTGATCACCCGGCACCAGCGCAGCAGGGCTTCTCGGAAGTGCTGACTCGTGGGCTGCCCATCCCACGGTATCCCGAGCTCAAGATGGGGCTACCGGCGAGACGTCTCCTTCAGAAGCGTTGGCGAATGGAGCGGCCCGATGTCGTCCATCTGGCTACCGAGGGCCCATTGGGGTGGTCGGCGCTCAAGGCCGCGCTCTCCATGGGGATCCCGGTCGTCTCCGAGTTCCGGACCAACTTCCACGCCTACAGCAGGCATTACGGGGTAGGCTTCCTTCAAGGCGCGATCCTGGGTTATCTGAGGCGCTTCCATAATCAGACCGCGTGCACCATGGTGCCGACGACCGAGCTTGCTGGAACGTTGGAATCCAGCCGGTTCGAACGATTGCAGGTCGTCGGGCGAGGTGTGGATACGGGGCTGTTCCATCCTGATCGCCGCTGCCGCCAATTACGGGCCTCCTGGAATGCCGATGATGAGACTCTCGTGGTCCTGGGGGTCGGGCGCCTCGCTCCGGAGAAGAATCTTGGCCTTCTGTGTGACGCCTTCGCGCAGATGTCAGCCACAGCTCCGAATGCCCGCTTGGTGCTTGTAGGGGATGGACCGTCGCGGGAATGGGTCCGGGCACGCTGTCCCGAGGCGATCCTTACCGGGCGAAAATCAGGGGAGGACCTCGCGCGACATTTCGCTTCGGCAGATGTCCTTCTCTTCCCGAGCCTGACAGAGACTTTCGGCAACGTGACGATCGAAGCCATGGCAAGCGGGCTCGCCGTTGTGGCTTTCGACTATGGGGCCGCTGGCGAAGTCATTCGGAGTGGCCAGACTGGCTGGTTGGCGCGATACGCAGATGCCGGAGCCTACGTGCAGCTCGCCGCGGCGGTCGCCTCGGATCCGTTGGGCCGACGTTCCGTGGGCCCGAGGGCCAGATCGAGGGCGTGCCAACTCGGTTGGGGCGGCATCGTGGAGCAAGTCATCCGGCACTACATCGAGGCCATCACCTTGGGGCAGTCGACACCCTTCGGTCGGTCCTCGCATCCCCAAGCTTCTGATGCCTTCCAGAAACACAATCGAGCCAAAGGTGGTACGGCGGATAGTCGAAGCCGGGTCGGCAGCCGATGACACAGGATCCGCCACTCGCGCGATGGCATTGGAACAGGAGTTTGAGCCTTCGATCCCGGTGTGCTTGTGAGGAGATCCAGCGGGCCGACCGAACCCGTTCCTGAGCGGGCAGGCACGGTGGTGTCGGGTACTCATGGTTCTCCTCTTGTGGGCCAATAGCGGACTCCTCATCCTTCGGTCAGTCCATGAAACCTTGGGCCATCGCTGCCGGCGCGTGTTTTCTGCTTTCCGCGTGCGCATCGCGGAAGCTCGATCCGCCCCCGGGGACCGCGCCTCAGCCTGAGAGTGCCGAACTCAGGGAAGCTCGCGCACAGTGGGAAGCCCCGATCCCATGCGGCATGTCCGAGAGGGAATTCTGGGCCTGGATCCAGGCCGATCGTTGGGCCTCGGGATGGATGGGGCCGCCGCGGACGCTGTCCGCGGGCGAGGTGCGGGCCTGGGCGATGCGGCGGGCAGAATTCGTGGGCCACATCCATCAGGAAGCCGCGTTTCAGTCGGCGGTCGCACAGGCGGCGACGTTCCATGTTTATTCGTGTCAGGGCATCCCCAGCACTGGACATCAGTTCACGGTGCTCTGCGCCGAGGATTCTGTCGGCGAGTGGCGGGTGGTCTATCGCGCGGTCCGCGAGCGGCCGTGTTTCTGAAGTTTTTGGATAGACCGCCGCGTGGGGGCACGCGGCCTACAATCCATCGGCTGAAGGCTGGGTGCCCTCACCCGGCGTTGTTGGGTAAACTCGCGCAGAGGAGCAGAGTCGCTGAGGAGAACAGGGGAAGGAACGTTTGTGCACCCTCAATGGGCTCAACGCTGGGTGACCCGATGGCGGTGATTGAAAGGCCCTTTCCTCTGCGTTGTTGCGAGTGTTGTTCTCCGTTATCCAACTCCACGGATGCGGTGCAGTAGGAGCGAATCAATATGCGTCTTCCAAAGGTGTTGCCTTCCGATGTCCTCACGCGGGTTCCAGGCGTATCCGAGTGGCATGGCGAGGATTGGAACGACGATACGGCCGAGGC
>JBIKWS010000147.1:0-7850 GCA_044356195.1 Cyanophyceae cyanobacterium | reverse complement strand
ACCAAGCTGAAGGCCACCGCCTGCACCGGAAGGTCCGGATCCGTCGCCGACAGTTGCAACGCGAGCGGCGCGCCTTCCACGACCGTCTGCGTCGCGACGGCCGACAGCACGGGCGGTTGCGTGGCCTCCGTCACGACAACCGTGAACGTGTTCGTGGCCGAAAGGCTGGGGTTGCCGTCATCGGCAACACGGACCAGGACCACGTTCGTCGAAGGTCCCTGCGCCTCGGTGGGTGTCCACGCCACCGCACCGGCGGCCGAGACCGTCAGGCCCGCAGGTCCCGAGACCAGGCCGAACACCAACGCCTGCGCCGGAAGATCCGGATCCATCGCGGACAATTGAAGCGCGAGCGGCGCGCCCTCCGCGACCGTCTGCGTCGCGACGGCCGACAGCACGGGCGGCTGGTTCGCCTCCGTCACCACGACGGTGAACGTGTTCGTGGCCGAAAGGCTGGGGTTGCCGTCATCGGCGACACGCACCCTCACCACATTCGTCGACGGTCCTTGCGCTTCGGTCGGCGTCCACGCCACCGCGCCAGCCGCCGACACCGTCAAGCCCGCAGGTCCAGACACCAGGCCGAACGCCAACGCCTGCGCCGGAAGATCCGGATCCGTCGCGGACAGTTGCAGCGCGAGCGGCGCTCCCTCCACGACCGTCTGCGTCGCCACCGCCGACAGCACAGGCGGTTGGTTGGCCTCCGTCACCACGACCGTGAACGTGTTGGTCGCAGAAAGGTTTGGGTTGCCGTCGTCGGCGACGCGCACCGTCACCACGTTCGTCGACGGTCCTTGCGCCTCGGTGGGCGTCCACGCCACCGCACCGGCGGCCGAAACCGTCAGGCCCGCAGGTCCAGACACCAGGCCGAAGGCCAACGCCTGTGCCGGAAGGTCCGGATCCGTCGCCGACAATTGCAGCGTGAGCTGCGCGCCTTCCACGACCGTCTGCGTCGCGACGGCCGACAGCACGGGTGGTTGGGTGGCCTCCGTCACCACGACGGTGAACGTGTTCGTGGCCGAAAGGCTGGGGTTGCCGTCATCGGCAACACGAACCGTCACCACGTTGGTCGACGGTCCCTGCGCCTCGGTGGGTGTCCACGCCACCGCACCGGCCGCCGATACCGTCAGGCCCGCAGGTCCAGACACCAAGCTGAAGGCCAATGCCTGCGCCGGAAGGTCCGGATCCATCGCGGACAGTTGCAACGCGAGCGGCGCTACCTCCACGACCGTCTGCGTCGCGACGGCCGACAGCACGGGCGGTTGCGTGGCCTCCGTCACGACAACCGTGAACGTGTTCGTGGCCGAAAGGCTGGGGTTGCCGTCGTCGGCGACACGCACCGTCACCACGTTCGTCGACGGTCCCTGCGCCTCGGTCGGCGTCCACGCCACCGCACCGGTGCCGGACACCGTCAGCCCCTCAGGTCCCGAAACCAGGCTGAACGCCAACGCCTGAGCGGGAAGATCCGGATCCGTCGCCGACAATTGCAACGTGAGCGGCACCCCCTCCACGATCGTCTGCGTCGCGACCGACGCGAGCACGGGCGACTGGTTGGCCTCCGTCACGACGACGGTGAACGTGTTCGTGGCTGAAAGACTGGGGTTGCCGTCATCGGCGACGCGCACCATCACCACATTCGTCGACGGCCCTTGCGCCTCGGTCGGCGTCCACGCCACCGCACCTGCCGTCGACACCGTCAGACCCACAGGTCCCGACACCAGGCCGAACGCCAACGCCTGCATCGGAAGATCCGGATCCGTCGCTGACAATTGCAGCGCGAGCGGCACGCCCTCCACGACCGTCTGCGTCGCGACCGACGCGAGCACGGGCGGCTGGTTGGCCTCCACAATTTCAATCCAGTTCAGGTCAATGCCGTGGCCAGAGGAAGTTTCATTCTCATGGTAGGTCAACCGAAGGACGTGCAGGCCGGCGGCAAGCGGGACATCCGAGGCCCACGTCGCCGTCGTCCAGTTGTCCCAACCGCCCGTCGCTACCGGCGTGTTGGTCCCGGAAACCGGGATGCCGTCGATCGCCGCCGACAGGGCATGCGGGATCGGGGTTGAGAATCTCAGATGGACGGCGAACCGACCGGGTGCGGCAACCCGGAACGTGTACTCCAGCCATTCCCCGGGACGCGTCCAACCCACCTTCAGGCCCGGTTCCCCAGCGTCCACAGTGCTGGTGATGTCGACGTCCTCACTCGGGCGGTGCTCGATACCGCCGAAGTTCCCGCGCGTGTGATCGAGATACGCGACGCCATTCCCTCCCTGATCGAAGTTTTCCGCTTCGAGGCGCACCGGCGCCATCGGTGCCACACCGGCGAACGGGGTCGCCACCGCCGCCTTCAACACCACATTGCTGGCAGCACGGACGACCAATGGGTTGGCCATCGCGTCCAACGTTCCACGCCATCCGACGAATCGCCCATCCGCCGGAGGAAAAGCTGTGAGGGTCACCTCGGTTCCGAGGGCGTAGCTGGGCGCATCAGGAGTCCGGGTCACGGTGCCCCGTTCACTGGTCGCCTGGATGCGCGGGCGCAACGAGGTCCGGTCGATGGGCGAGGTCGCATCGGCGAACTCATCGCCGTTGGAGACCCCGTCCCCATCCGCATCCGCCAAGGCGTTCTGAAGCCAGAGGTTCGAAAAATACTGAATTTCCCAACGGTCCGGCAGGCCGTCCCGGTCCTCGTCCTCCGTCGCCGCGTTCCGACCATCCATCACCACGCTGAATGGCTGGGGTTCCGATGACCGGTTCTCCACGGTGAAATAGAAGCGTGAATCCGGCAGCCAGGGGTAACCGGAGATCCGGAGGTCCATGTTCAGATCAGCGGTGTTCCAGGCCCTCCAATGCGCACGATCCGGGTTAGCGATGGTTCCCTGCTCCAATCCCCACGCGAGTCCGGTCCCGGCGACCACCGACTTCCACCGGACCGCGTCCGGGGGCACGTCCACGATGAAACGGGCCCGGGCTCCCGCCGCGAGGACTCCATTCGTCGTGCCGCCATAGAACTCCACCGCGCCAAATGCCGGCAGGCTTCCCGGCGAGACGGTGGATGTGATGGTGAAGCGGGCATCCACACTGGCCCGCACACCCAGATAGTAATCGGTTCCAGGCCGCAGCGGCGGCGTCGTCAGGACGTGTGTTCCCGATCCGCTGAACCACGGGTACGGCCCTTGGTTCCTGTAGTCCCGGCTCCACTCGGCCAGCGGTTGATTGCCGCCAGCCCCGTCCCCGGGAGGAAGGGTGTCGCGGATCACCATGCCAACTGCACCCGAAGTCACGTCGAGGCCCACGCGCCATTCTTCCGGGGCTTGTTCCGGAATGCGGACGCGGAAGTAACGCCAGTCGCCCGAAGCAAGCAACTGGTTGGCGATCGAGCCGCCCACCAGTGGCAAGTCCTGAACAAGACCCGACTCCACCGTGTTTCCATGAAACAACCGAAGGCGATAACGGGCATTTGATCCACCATCGGCGAAGACACCCAGCAGATAGTTGCCCGGCGGAAGCTGCGTCTGGCTCCGGTCCTGGAAGGGCACCCAACTGGCATACAGGCTCCCGGATCCAGCCAGGGTTCGTTCGGACGGCAGCACTCGGGAAGGCGGCTCCTCCTTTTGGATGTAAAGGGTGGGTTGGCCGCTGATCGCGATGAGGTCGGTCTTCAGGATGGCGGCATTGTCGTGCGGGACCGTCACCCGGAAGAAATGGAAGCGCCCCCGGCCCAGATCCACACCGCCATCGCCCGGAATGCCGTCGCCCGTATCCGCAAACTGGTTTTCCGCGGTCGGCGCCATGCGCGGCGGCATGGCATACGGTCCCGACAGGTAACCCCGCGACGCCGTGATCCCATCGCTGGTGAGCACGAACTCACTCGGATTCCAGCTGCTCACTTCCACGAACCATCGGCCAGGGCTCAGGATCGACGCGGGCAGGATTCCCGTGCGTACGCCCGATTGGACGACTTGAATGCCGATCGCATCCGTCGGAAGGCTCCCTTTCCGAACGCGCACATTGGGCTCATCGCCCGTGGACTCGATATCCATTCGCCAGCCGAGCAACGGTTCCCCATCCACCCTCTCGGGAACATCCACCGCGAAGTAGGCCCGCTGTCTCGCTGACAGGCTCGCTGAGACCACGTTGGTTGGATCCACCGGATTCAGGCTGGGCACAATCCCGAGCAACGGCACCGGCACGTTCCGAATGCGCACCGTATAGGATGCATCCAGCCCCCCACGGGCATGCACGATCATCGTGTGCACCCCTGCCGTCGGATTCGGCAGCGTGATCAGGGAGTCTCCCCGGTACACACCGTCCCAACTGCCCCCATGCACGGGGACGTACCAGGGATAATCCGTCTCCACCCCCGGCCATGCCTCCCCGGGGCGACCGTTGATCTGCGGGCGACCGCTCACCCCTTCCAACCGCAGTTCCACCGTGGCCGCGCCTTCCGGCACGACAAATCGGTAATGGCGCGTCGTCGCCGCCGCCTGCACCACCACCGTGTCCGTCAAGTCGCTCGCCTCCAGCGTCCCAAGGTCCGTGACTGGCACGGCCGAATAGCTCGACAGCGTCGCCTCCGTCGGCCCGGTTCCAGGCATCTGCTGGTTGAAATCGGGATCGGCTCCCTGGCTTCCAACGGCGATGAAGAAGGTGCCACCCATGGGCGGGGTGTTGTCCGCATGACGTCGCATCAGCAGATGTTCGTGCCCTACTTTGCTCAGCACCAGGAGACCCGACCTAGGGTCGCTGGAATCGAATCCAAATGCAGGCAATTGCCCGCGGCGCACCATCATCACGGCATCGCCCACACTCGGGCTGAGTTGCAGGCGCCACGTTTCCGCGTCCTCGGGAACCTCGACCCGGTAATAGGCCGCTTCCCGCGGCGGCAAAGCTCCGATCGCCATGCTGCTCCCTGCCCCCTCGTACTGCAGCGTCCCGACGGGAATGGAATACCCACCACCGATGCCACGACTGCGGATCCGGTAACTCACAGGCCCCGAACCCGCATGTATCCCGAGGTAATAGGTTCCGGGCCGGAACTGGTCGCCCACCGTTCCCACGGCGGCCACGAGGGTCCCGCCATGAGCCGATCCATCGCGATTCAGTCCACGAAGTCCACCAACGTCCCACCCGGCTATCATCAAGTCACCAGCAGCACCAGTACCTCGCGGCAAGGCTTCGCGGCGAAGGTAGGTCGTGATCTGGGGCGATCCTCCGGGCGTCGACAAAGACGCATTCTCCACCCGCAGATCCCATCCCAAGGGTCCCCCGGGCACATCAATCCGGAAAAACCGCCATGTGCCTTGCCCCTGCTCGCTGACCGCCATCTCCCCTCCATCGAACGGAATCGTGGGCGGTGGCACGTTCCGAATGCGCACCGTATAGGATGCATCCAGTCCCCCGCGGGCATAAACAATGAACGTGTGCACCCCGGGCGTCGGATTCGGCAGCGTGATCAGGGAGCCCCCACGGTAAGCCCCATCGCCAAGTCCCCCATGCACCGCGACGTACCAGGGATGATCCGTTTCCACTGCAGGCCATGCCTCGCCGGGGCGACCGTTGATCTGCGGGCTACCGCTCACCCCTTCCAACCGCAGTTCCACCGTAGCCGTGCCTTCCGGCACGACGAAACGGTAATGGCGCGTCGTCGCCGCCTCCTGCGCCACCACCGTGTCCGTCAGGTCGCTCGCCCCGAGCGTCCCAAGGTCCTTGACTGGCACGGCCGAATAGCTCGACAGCGTCGCCTCCGTCGGCCCGGTTCCAGGCATCTGCTGGTTGAAATCGGGATTGGCTCCCTGGCTTCCAACGGCGATGAAGTACGTGCCACCCATGGGCGGGCTGTTGTCCGCATGGCGGCGCATCAAGAGATGCTCGTCCCCCACTTTGCTCAGCACCAGGAGACCCGACCTGGGGTCGCTGGAATCGGATCCAGGTGTGTCGTTCGCAGGCAATTGCCCGCGGCGCACCGCCATCAAGGCATCGCCCATACTCGGGCTGAGTTGCAGACGCCATAAGTCTGCCGCCTCGGGGACCTCGATCCGGTAGTAGGCCGCCTCCCGCGGCGGCAACGCGTCCAGCGCCACGCTGCTCCCGGCCCCTTCGTACTGCAGCGTCCGCACCGGAATGGAATACCCATCACCGATGCCACGGCTGCGGACCTGGTAGTTCACTGCCCCGAAACCATCAACCCGGACCCCGAGGTAATAGGTTCCAGGCCGGAACTGGTCCCCTTCCGTTCCCACGGCGTCCACGAGGGTCCCGCCATGAAATGTTCCATCGGCATTCTTTCCCCGAAGCCCACCGACATCCCCGGAAATCAAGAGGTCTCCACCAGAAGCATTCGGCAAGGCTTCGCGGCGAAGGAAGATCCCGAGCTGGGGCGATCCCTCCGGCGTCACCGAGCTCAGGTTCTCCACCCGCAGATCCCACCCCAAGGGTCCCTCGGGAACATCGATCCGGAAGTACCGCCATGTTCCTTGCCCCTGCTCGCTGACCGCGATCTCCCCCCCATCGAACGGAATCGTGGGCGGTGGCACGTTCCGAATGCGCACCGTATAGGACGCATCCAGCCCGCCGCGGGCATGCACGATCAACGTGTGTATCCCGGGCGTCGGATTCGGCAGCGTGATCAAGGAGCCCCCACGGTAAGCCCCATCGCCAAGTCCCCCATGCACCGCGGCATACCAGGGGTAATCCGTTTCCACTGCAGGCCATGCCTCGCCGGGGCGTCCGTTGATCTGCGGGCGACCGCTCACCCCTTCCAACCGCAGTTCCACCGTAGCCGTGCCTGCCGGCACCACGAATCGGTAGTGCCGCGTCGTCGCCGCCGCCTGCCCCACCACCGTGTCCGTCAGGTCGCTCGCCTCCAGCGTCCCCAAGTCCGTGACTGGCACCGTCGAATAGCTCGCAAGCGTCGTCTCCACCGGCCCGCTCCCTGGTATCTCCTGATTGAAAATCGGATCGGCCCCCTGGCTTCCAACAGCAATGAAGTAGGTGCCACCGATGGCCGGGTTGTTGTCCACATGGCGTAGCATCAGGAGATGTTCGTCCCCCACTTTGCTCGGCACCAAGAGACCCGATCTGGGGTCGCTGATCTGGAATCCAGACGTGGCAATCGCGGGCAATTGCCCGCGGCGCACGGCCATCACGGCATCGCCCACTTCCGGACTGAGTTGCAGACGCCACAAGTCCGCCGCCTCGGGTACTTCGATGCGGTAATAGGCCGCCTCCCGCGGCGGCAACGCTTCGAGCGCCACGCTGCTCCCCGCCCCTTCGTACTGCAGCGTCCGCACCGGAATGGCATACCCATCACCGATGCCCCGGCTGCGGATCCGGTAGTTCACCCTCCCGGAACCGTCGCCCCGGATCCCGAGGTAATAGGTTCCGGGTCGGAACTGTTCCCCCTCCGTTCCCACGGCGGCCACGAGGGTCCCGCCATGAGATGTGCCATTGAAATTCCTCCCCCGAAACCCACCGACATCCCCGGAAATCCTCAAATCCACACCGGAGCCATTCGGCAAGGCTTCCCGGCGGAGGAAGGCCGAAATCTGGGGCGTTTCTCCCGGCGTTCCTGAACTCAGGTTCTCCACCCGCAGATCCCATCCCAAGGGTCCCGCAGGCACATCCATCCGGAAGAACCGCCACGTTCCCTGGCCCTGGTCGCTGACGGTCACCTCCCCCGCGTCGAACGGAAGCGGATCCGGGATCAGTTCGCGTCCCTCCAATCGAAAGGCACCCAGATCCGCGGCCGCGGCATAGACCGCGACGTACCAGACGTCGGCCTGATGACCGGGCCGATCCACCCACGGACTTCCAATCGCATCCCAGTGCCCGGCCTCGTACGGGAACCGCATCCGCCA
>JBIKWS010000146.1:0-7855 GCA_044356195.1 Cyanophyceae cyanobacterium | reverse complement strand
ATCCGAGGACGGCGATGGCGGCGGCCGTTCCGCGGAACAGGGATTGGAAGGAGGGCTTGGGCAGGATCCACACCTCGCGGGTGTTCACCCGGCGAAAGGCAGAAGCATTCTTGAAGCGGTCTTCAAAGGTGGGCCAGATGTCCGAAGGCGGGGGCTCGCCGAAGCAGGCTTCGTACGAGGCGAGCGTGCGTCCGTACCAGTCGGTGTACTTGGCCTGCTCGGTGGAGCCACCCCGGGTGGGGCCATGGTGAAAGGGGAACCCGAGAACCTCACTGCACCACGTGTTCCAATAGTCGTCGGAGTAGATCAGGTGGAGGTGCCAGGCCTGGTCGACGGCATCGCTGGGGGTCACCGGGTGACCGGCACGGGCGGCGAGGAAGAGGAAGCGGCGGTATTCGAGGAGGACCCGGTTGGCGTGTGCTTCGGACCAGCCGTTGTCCCGGGCGAGGCGTCGGGCGAACCCGAGCGCCGCGGATTGGGGGCCGATGGGTTGCGATTCGATCCGGTCCCACAGGCGGTCGTTCTTGGCATTCATTCGGAGGATCTCCTTTCCTCCCGTGATGTACGGGAAACGTCGTAATCCGGACCAATGCTTTCTCGGGGGGTGATTCCCAATCACCGCCGCCGATCGTAACAAAGGGGAGTGTCGGAAAATCGGGATTGCCCGGGAAGTGGGGGCTGGTAGGGTCCGCGTCCCCTTGTCAGGCAACTGGCGGGGGATAACGGCCTGGAAATGTCCGGTGACGAGGGTCAACGGCGGCCACAACAACATCGGTATTGAATCCGGTACTTCCGCCGGATGGTTCCTTCCGGAGCGTGCGACGCCGAGGCTGGAATACGAACCAATGGAAGCAGAGAGAGAAATCAGTCACATGAGTTCGGTTACGATTCAGGAGTTGCTCGACGCTGGCGTGCATTTCGGCCACCAGACCCGGCGTTGGAACCCGAAGATGAAGCCTTTCATCTTCGAGGCGCGGAACGGCATCCACATCATCAACCTCGACCTGACGGTCAAGCAGTTGGAGAAGGCCTGCGAGTTCCTCGGCGAAGTGGCGGCCAAGGGCGGCAACGTGCTGTTCTGCGGTACCAAGAAGCAGGCGCAGGAAGCCGTGAAGGAGTCCGCGTTGGCCGCAGGCCAGCCGTTCATCACGGGTCGCTGGTTGGGTGGCACGCTGACGAATCTCCGCACGGTGAAGCGCTCGCTGGCGCGCATGAAGGAGATCGAGAAGATGGAGCAGGACGGCTCCATCAACGCGTACGTGAAGCAGGAGCAGTCGATGCTCCGCCGCGAGCACGCCCGCATTGCGAAGAACCTCGACGGTATGCGCACGATCGATGCGTTGCCCGACGCGATGTTCATCATCGACATCAAGCGCGAGCACAACGCGGTCGCCGAGGCCCGCCGCCTCAAGATCCCCATCGTGGCGATTGTCGACACGAACTGTGATCCGGACCTGGTCGACTACCCGATCGCCGGCAACGACGACGCGATCCGGGCGGTGAAGCTGATCCTGGCCGCGATCACGGGTTCGATCGGCAAGGCCAAGGCCGAGTACGACGCCAAGCGTGCCCGCAAGGTCACGAAGGAAGAAGCGGCTCCCGCTCCCGCCCCGGCTGAGGTTCCCGCGGCTCCGGCCGAGGCAGCCCCGGCGGCACCTGTGGCGGAAGCGGCTCCGGCCACGGTCTGAGGACTTCGACGGATCCTCTGGGGCCCGCGTGAGGAGCGCGGGTCTCCGGTTCAAGGATCTGGTGTATCTCTCAACTTCAAATTCCGAATCCATGCCAGAAATCACTCCGGCCCTGGTGGGCCAGCTTCGCGCCATGACGGGCGCGGGCCTGATGAATTGCAAGAAGGCGCTCGACGAGACGAAGGGTGACCTCCAGGCGGCAGTCGACATCCTGCGCAAGCAGGGTGCCGCGGCGGCCGTGAAGAAGGCGGACCGCGCCGCGAACGAGGGCCTGATTGGTCAGGCCGTGGTTCAGGGCGGCCGCGTGGGCGTGCTGATCGAAGTGAACTGCGAGACCGACTTCGTCGCTCGCAACGACTCCTTCAAGGCGTTCGTGGGCGACCTCGCCGTGAAGGTGGCCAACGAACCCGGCGTGGATCTGGAAGCGGATCGCGTCGGTGCCGTGGCACGCATCGGTGAGAACATCCAGGTGCGCCGTCATCAGCGCCTCGAGGTGCAGGGCCAGGGACTGGTTGCCGCCTACATCCACACGGGTGGCAAGGTCGGCGTGCTGGTCGAGGTCGGTGCCACGAAGGAAACCACGACGGGTCACGAGGAATTCAAGCAGTTGGTCCGCGACATCACCCTCCAGATCGCGGCGGCGAGCCCGGTTTCGATCTCCCGCACGGACGTTGCGGCGGATCTCGTCGAGAAGGAGAAGGAGATTGCCGCGCAGAGCGAGTCCGTGAAGGGCAAGCCGGCGCAGGCCGTCGCGAAGATCATCGAGGGCAAGCTGAACAAGTTCTTCGAGGGCGCGTGCCTCCTGGAGCAGGGTTTCGTGAAGAACCCCGACCTCAAGGTCCAGGCGCACATCGGTGCCGTGAGCAAGCAGTTGGGTGACGAGATCAGCATCCGCCGCTTCCTCCGCTTCCAGCTCGGCGAGCCGATCTGAGGCTGATGGTGGGCCAGTCGGCTCACGTCGTTGAAACGATTCCGATCCCGGTCCACTCAGGTGGACCGGGATTTTTTTTTGGGGGAGTTCCCCCTTGTTTCCGGGTGCGGGATGAGGCGGAGTTCGGGGGTACCTCGGCGTGAATCAGGTCCAATCCTGTCGGGTGGGCCATGTCTGGGGTGTGGCAAGAGGTTGGGGTATGCGAATCGGCGTCATCAGCGACACACACGGGCACCTGGATCCCAGGATCCGGGAGATCTTCACGGGCGTGGACCACATCCTGCATGCGGGAGACATGGGCTTTCCTTCCATCGTGCTGGAGTTGGAGGACATCGCGCCCGTGACGGCGGTGCTGGGCAACACAGACGATGCGCGGACTGAGTTCAAGGAACTCGAGGTCGTGGAGCTGGGTGGTTTGAAGTATCTCGTGCACCACATCGTGGAGCCGCGGCATCCCTCGGAACGGTTGCAGCAGGCGTACCTGCACCATTCCCCGGACGTGGTGGTGTATGGGCACACCCATCAGGTGGCGCACGAGGTGATCGACGGGCGCTTGTTCCTGAACCCGGGCTACGCAGGACGCCGGAAGGGGGAGGAACGCCGCTCGGTAGCGGTGTTGCGGTTGGAGGAAACCGGCCTGGAAATCGACATCATCGATCTGGATTGAAGGGGGCGCCGATGTCCCCGCGCCCTGAGAAAGGCTCGGGAACGGGGACAAGGACGTCCCCACCCCCTTTCCGCGCGGAGGCGGTGCGATGTTGCGCGTGTTCTGGCGTTGGAGGGATGCGCGGCTTGACAGGTTTTCCCTGCGTGCGGAGATAGCGCAAACCATGAACCGGATTCCCCGACTCCTGCTCCTGCTTCTGCTGGCGGGCTTGTACCCAGGGACGATCCGCGTGGGCGCGCAGGGGCAAGATGGCCCGATTCCATCGCTGACCGAGGACTATGTGATCCGGTCGTGGGAATCCGAACGGGAGGCACACTATCCGGCGGTGGTGAGCATTGCACAGTCGCCCGACGGGTTCCTGTGGATTGGTTCCTACGCGGACCTGGTGCGGTTTGATGGACGCCGGTTCACGCTGTTTGTGCCGCAGTGGGTGGACCCTGGGTTGGGTGGAGCCATCCATTCGTTGTGTCCGCAGGCACCGGATTCGCTCTGGATTGGGACGGATAACGGCATCCTGCGGATGGGGCGTACGGGTTCCAAAGTCCATGGGCTTGCGCTGGGTGTTGGGGAAGGTCCGGTCTACTCGCTGGTGCAGGATGGTACCGGGCAGATGCTGGCGGTGCTGGAAAAGGCGTTGATGCATCTGGAAGCCGAGCGATGGGTGGAGGATGCCTTGGACCCGGAGTTGAAGGGTGCGGCCTGGCGGTTGCTGGTGGACGGTGCGGGAGTGGCGCATGCATGGAGCGAAGCGGGGCTGTTGACCCGCACCAACGGGGTCTGGAAACGGGTGGTCGAACCGACCGCTGGACCAAAGTTCCGAGGGGCTGCACGGGCATTCCGGTCCGGCGTTTGGCTTGCGGACGAACAGAAGCTCTCGTTGTGGCGCGATGGAAAGTGGGTGGAATCCCGGGAGCGGCCCGCTGGATTTCGTGGGGACCACGTCCAGTTGCATGAGGACGAGGCAGGCTTGGTGTGGATGGGTTGCTACACTCAGGGATTGGTGGTGGTGGGACGGGATGGGCCGCGCTGGGCGGCAACCTCGCGGGATGGCCTTCCCAACATTTCAATCACACAGCTCGTTCCAGACCGGGAAGGGAATATGTGGGTGGGATCGAACGGGGGAGGGGTGGTGCAGGTGCAGCGCCGGTCCTTCCATGTGTATGCGGCAGCGGCTGGGTTGGACCAGGTGGTGGTCAATTCGATGGCCATGCTTCCGGATGGCAGCATGCTGGTGGGGACGCATGGCGGCGGAGCCCAGGTGCTCAGGGACGGCAAGTTTGGACCGCCCTTGGTGCTCGACGACAACTCGGTGCGGAAGTGGGTGCAGGCGGTGATTGCCGACGGTACCGGCGGCGTCTGGATTGGAACCGTGGGCGATGGATTGTTCCACTGGGTGGATGGCAAGGTGGTGGAGCATGTCCAGTCGGGGCAGTTTGGTTCGGAGAACGTGGATATCCTGTTCGTGGATTCGGCCAAGCGCCTGTGGGTCGGGGGCAGTGGCTCGGCGGCGGTGCTCGAGGGGGGCGCGGCGCGGGTACTGGGACTGGAGGACGGCCTGCCCGAGAAGCGCTATCGTTGCATGGGAATCGAGCAGACTCCGGACGGTACCATGTGGTTGTTGTTGGATGGGGTCGGGTTGTTCCAAAGGCCTGTGGGCGGAAAGTTCGAGCCGGTCCCGCTGCCAATGGTTCCGTTGGGTGCGCAGGTGACGCGGCTTTACGTCGATACCCAGGGCACGCTCTGGCTGGGCAGCAGCGACGGACCACTCGGCCGATGGCGCAATGGGGGGATCCGTTGGATGACGCCCGATGATGGCGTGCCGGTGGAGGGAGTTCTTTCACTGATGGACGATGGGGTGGGCGGGCTGTGGATCGGGGGACCGGAAGCGATCGGACGGATCACACTCGCCTCTGTGGAAGAGTTGGAGCAGGGACGGACGCGTCGGCTGGAGCGCTGGCGGTTTGGCAAGGCGGATGGGGTGCCTGTTCCGAACGGGCGGGATTTTTCTTACCCAAGCATCCTGCGGGATGGGGCGGGGCGGATATGGTTCGCGACCTTGAATGGTCTCGCGGTGGCCGACCCGAAGCGGATACGCGGCCACCGGACAAATGGTGTGCCCATCTTTGATTCGATCGGATTGGTGACCGGGGAAGATCAGGTGATCTGGGGGAGCGCGGCCGGTTTGTTGCGGTTGCAGGCCGGCACGAGGGACGTGCGGATCCGCTACACGGCTGCCCAGTTGGGAGATCCGGAGCAGACCGAGTTCGAGTATCGGATTGGTGAGGGAGAGTGGTTGTCGGGACCGGAGGATCGCCAGATCCAGATCGTGGATCTGAAGCCGGGCGAGCACGTGGTGGCCTTGAGGTCGCGGATGGCGCTCGATCCGGACTGGTCGGCGCCGGTGGAACTGCACTTCGAAATCGATTGGTCGTGGTGGGAATTGCCGGGGTTCCGATGGGTGATGTCGATGCTTTCCCTGGGGGTCGCCGGGGCGGGGATGTGGTGGTGGCTGGATTTCCGGTTTCGTCGGAGGCAGGAGCAGGCGGCGCGTGAGGAACGGATGCGCTTGATGAGCCAGGAACGGGATGCCGCAGCGGCGGCGAACCAGGCGAAGACGGAGTTCATCGCGATGATCAGCCATGAACTGAGGACACCGCTGCATGGTTTGCTGGGCTACACGGAATTGCTGAAGGACACGCCGCTGAGTTCATTGCAGAGCGATTACGTCCAGCGGTCGCGGCAATCGGCGGAATCGTTGCTCCGGGTGATCAACGAGGTGTTGGATTACTCGCGTCTGGAGACCGGCCGTCTGGATCTGGAGGTGTCGGACTTCCAACTGTCGACCCAGCTGGCCGAGTGCATGGAGTTGATGTCGAACACGGCGGCCAAGCGGGGTCTGGAGTTCCTGTGCCTGCTGGATCCGAGGGTGCCGCGCAGGGTTCACGGAGATGGCCAACGCATCCACCAGGTGCTGGTGAACCTCGTGGGAAATGCGCTGAAGTTCACGCATGAGGGGCATGTGTGGGTGATGGTGACGCCCGCTCCGGAGCATCCGGGGGAGGTGTTGTTCCGGGTGGAGGACAGCGGCATTGGCATCGCTGAAGCCGACCTGCCGCGATTGTTCCAGCGTTTCTCGCAGGCGGACAGTTCCCATACGCGGCGATACGAGGGAACGGGCTTGGGGTTGGCGATCTGCAAGGGGATCGTCGAACGGATGGGTGGGCAGATCGGCTGCGAAAGTGAACCGGGGAAGGGTTCCCGATTCTGGTTCCGGTTGCCGTTGCCTGCGGTGGAGGAGGCTTCGACGGACGATGTGCGGGCACGGTTGGCGTGGGTGAGCCCGGAGATCGCCCTGATCGGATTGGGTGACATGGCCAGTGAGGTCGTGGCCTCGTGGGTTGGCCCGGCGCGGGAGCGGGCCGTGTGCTTCGCGGATGTCGCCAGCACGGAATCCTGGTTGCGGCAACCGGGCGTGGGCGTGGAGGGCGGGGTCACCGTGTTCCTGAGTCAGGCGCTGGTCCAAGGCGATCCTCGCTTCGCCGTGCGGAACCTGCGGGCTGCCAGCCGCAAGGCATTGGTCCGGATCGTGGTGTTGGTGCCCGCCTCGATGCATCGTCCCGGGCCGGGCGCCCACGACTGGGGCTGCGACTTCGTCTGGAAGGAACCGTTGGTGTCTCCGCCGATGCCGTTGGCAGAATGGGTGGGCCGTGAAGTGGCACCCGTACCGCCTCCGGTCAGCCGCGTGGTGGGGACTTCGGCAGAGGCCGTGCGACCGCCATCCGCGGCGCGATCGGCGGTGACGGGGACGGAAGCGTCATACAATCCTGCGTTGGGCCGCGTTTTGCTGGTCGAAGATCATCCGGTGAACCAGGCCTATGCGCGCGACGCGCTCGTCAGCATGGGGTGTCGGGTGGACCTGGCGAACAATGGACGGGAGGCCGTGGAGATGTTCCGGGCACGGGAATACGAACTGGTGCTGATGGATTGCCAGATGCCGGAGTTGGACGGATGGGAGGCCACACGGCAGATCCGCGCCATGGAAGGTGCGGGCAAGCGGGTCTTCATCGCTGCGCTCACCGCGGGCGCCTACGACGGCGATCGCGAACGGTGCCTGGAAGCCGGGATGGATGACTTTCTTGCGAAACCGTTCCGCATCCAGGATCTGAAGCGACTGTTGGAACGGCGTCTCCGATCATGAGCGTTCAACCAGTCCTCGTGCGTTTTGCGGTCGTCCTGACCTTGGTTTCAGGGAGCTTTTCCTTACGGGGAGCCGATGGGGATTCCCAGCCCTGGGGCCGTTCCCGGGAACTGAAGGTGGCACCGGCCGCCGCTCCGGGTTTCGCCCGCGTGCCCTCCGCGTCGACCGGAGTCACCTTCACCAACTTCCTCTCCCTCGACCGGCAGACCACGAATCAGATTTACCTGAATGGTTCCGGCGTGGCGTTGGGCGATGTGGACGGTGACGGCCGCTGTGATGTGTTCCTCGCGGGTCTCGAGGGGCGCAGCGCCCTCTATCGCAACCTCGGCGATTGGAAGTTCACCGATGTCACGGTGGCCAGCGGTTCGCCG
>JBIKWS010000145.1:0-7900 GCA_044356195.1 Cyanophyceae cyanobacterium | reverse complement strand
GGCCATGCTCGAAGACATCGCCATCCTCACCGGTGGCAAGTGCATCACCGAGGACCTCGGCATCAAGCTCGAGAGCCTCGAGCTGTCCGACCTCGGCCGTGCGAAGAGCATCGTCGTCGAGAAGGAAAACACCACGATCGTCGAAGGTGGCGGCAAGAACTCCGAGATCCAGGGCCGCGTGAACCAGATCCGCCGCCAGATCGAGGAGACGACCTCGGACTACGACCGCGAGAAGCTCCAGGAGCGCCTCGCCAAGCTCGCCGGTGGCGTTGCCGTCATTCATGTCGGCGCTGCGACCGAGACCGAGATGAAGGAGAAGAAGGCCCGCGTTGAGGACGCACTCCATGCGACCCGCGCGGCCGTCGAGGAAGGCATCGTCGCCGGCGGCGGCGTCGCCCTCATCCGTACGCTCGGTGCGATCGAAGCCCTCAAGCTCGAGATCCACGACGAGCAGACCGGTGTCGACATCGTCCGTCGCGCCGTCGAGGCCCCGCTCCGCGAGCTCGCGTCCAACGCGGGTGTCGAGGGCAGCCTCATCGTCCAGGAGGTCAAGCGCCGCAAGGGCAACGACGGCTACAACGTCGCCACCGGCAACTACGAGGACCTCGTCAAGGCCGGCGTCGTCGACCCGAAGAAGGTCACGCGCTCCGCACTCCAGAACGCCGCTTCCATCGCGGGTCTGATGCTGACCACCGAGGCTCTCATCACCGAGATCCCCGAGAAGAAGGAAAAGCCGGCCGGTGATCCCCACCACGGCGGCGGCGGAATGGACTACTGAGTCCATCCACTGAAAATCACGGGTTCATCCCCGTGACCGTTTCCTGGCGCAGCCCTCCACGGGGCTGCGCCTTTTCGTTTTCGTGAGCCCCATCCACCGGGCGCATTTTCACACTGCCTCCATCTGGTACGGGGCGGCGACGTCCTCGTCGCCGTTCAAAGCCATTCCCAAGGCGATGAGGACATTGCCGCCCCGAATCCTTTCCAAAAGGGGGCAGTGTCAAGATGCGCCCGGCTCGCCCCAGCGTCTGAAGTTGCGCTTGAAGGCGGGACACCCGTGCCTAGGGTTCTGAAATCGTGACTGCCCTGGACATCCGACTGCCCTTCGCCGGGTCTTCCCATGTGTTTCGGTGTTTCCCTCGATGGACAGGGTGGCTGCGCCTGGTTTGCCTTCTTCTTTCGACGGGCGGCCCGGCGACCTTTGCCCAGTCCATCGCGGCCGTCCGTATCGCCATCGTTTCGGACCCCTCAGTCGGTGGGCCAATGGGTGACCTGATGACGAGCGAGTTGTCAGCCATACCCCAGGTCCAGCTTCTTGAGCGTGAACAGATCGAACGGATCCGTCGCGAGCAGTCCCTTTCCTCCAGCAATCAGGAGGGGATCCGGCTTGGGCGCGAGCTGGGGGCGGATGGCGTGCTGATGTTGGGAGTGGTCGGTGAGGAGACGAACCGCGTTCTGCAGGTCCGGATGGTGGCGGTCCGTCAGGGAGTGGTGCTGGACGCAAGTCGGGCTCCATGGCCGGTGTCCGACCCATCGGCATTCAGCCAGGGGTTGGTGCGGCGGTTCGTTCCGATCCTTCCCAAGCTTCTGGTGCCGCGTGAGGACGCGCTGCCGTTGTCGGTGGTCAACATCCGCAATGCCGTGCAATCACGTCAGGGCAAGGAACTGGAACGTCAGGTGACCCAACTGTTGATTGAACGGCTCAGTCGCGAGCCGCAGATCTTCGTGCTGGAGCGGCGCCGATTGGACCTGCTCGAGTCCGAGAAGGAGCGGCAGGGAGGCGGGGAGGATGACTTCTGGAAGGGGAGCGTGCTTGTGGAGGGTACGTTGAACCGGAGTGGATCGGAGGGGGGGCGTTTGACGGCGGATCTTCGGATGCTGCCTCCGCGTGGAGGAACGGCGGTGGAGTTGGCCGCGCAGGTGGAGACGGGAAACCCTGTTGCGCTGGTCGAAGTCGTGGCCTCGCGAATCCTGGAAGCCCTGCGGAAGCGTCCTTCCACCGCCACGTGGGATGCTGCCGCAGAGGCAGAGAGGTATCGGGAAGAAGCGAAATGGGCGCTGAAGTGGGGGCTTCCTTCGGAGGCGCAGTCCGCGGCGGATGCCGCTTGGTTTCTGGGGAAGAAGGATCTGGCGACAGCGACGTTGCGGGTGGAGGCCCGGTTGGCGGCTATCCGAATCTCGGAATGGGCCTTTCAGGAGGTCAGCGTGAGTACCTTTGCAAAGATCCGGGATGCTACAGTCCGTAGCACGATCCAGGAGTGGCGGGAGCAGGGGGCGGTGGGGGTTGCGATTGCAGCTCGCGGGCAGACCACGGACACACAGTTGGATTTCTTCTTTGCCATGCGGAATCCGGATGTGGGTTTGATTGCCCCCGCCACCGATGCACTTCGCATCCATGCGGATTATCTGGAATCGATGCCGCCGCATGAACCGGGACTGGATTCGCCGTGGACCGCGACCGGGGTGAAGATCTTGGTGTCGGCATCCGAAGTCCTGCGCTGGTTTGCCTTGGTGCAGCCCCATTCACCGGAGGTGCAGGCTGCGCTCGCTGACCTGAGGCTGGAGGCGCGGCGCATCCAGGAACGACTCCTCACCTCCACCTCCATCCGGGACTCGTACCGGGCGACTGCCCCTGACTTTACCATGGTGGGAAGCCGCGTGGTGCTGAAGGACACCCTGTCCGAGATGCTGGAACGGCAGCCGAGTCTCTTCCAGTGTCTGCTGACTTGGGGTGCCTTCTGGCAGGACCGTCCGGAAGACATGGTGGCCGTGTATCGCCAGTGGATGGGCAGTCCGGCGTTCAGCTTGGTGCACCAGTGGTTCTGGGCACGTCATCCGGCCAATCCACGGTTGGTTTCCTGGAATGCGGAGGATCGGGGCCGCGTTGCCGCCCTGTGGAAGGGCTTTCGGTCCGAACTGGGGCAATCCACCAACGTGCTGCTGCGGTTGGAGGCGAAAGCGCTGGAGATCGACGAAGCGGGCTCGATCGACGAATTGAAACCGGCCGTGGAAGGGTTGCTGGCGTTGATGCGGACCCACCGGGCTGAGTTGTTGTCGCTGCCGGTGTCGGTGATGAGGAACGATTGGCAGTTGTCCCGGATCCTGAACCAACGTTGGTTTGATCCGGGCGGGGTCTCCGAGATCATGGGTTCGGAAGCCTGGCGCGAGATGGCGGTGATCAGCGCTGAATGGCAGGAGCATCAGAAGACGCAGATCCTGACGCAGCGGTCGACGGCGGTGTTCCGCCTTCAAAAGGAATTCCTGGCCGGGACCGGACCAAAGGACCGAGCGAGCGCGAGGGCGGCGTTTCCGGTGCCCATGGTCGTCCTGGATGCGGAGCAAGCCCGGGCACTGAAGCCGTTACTGGATGGGTTTCTGGAACGGCAGAAGGCGGAGGGGAAGAGCGCCGGAGCCATTCATTCCGATTATGGAACGCTTCTGCTTTATCAGGCGTCGATGGCCTTTGCCCTGACGAATCAGCCCGCGCCGAAGAGGCCCGGGGAGGTCGATATCGCCGCCCAGCAACCGCCGGTCCGTCCTCCACCAGCCCCAGCTTCAGGATCCAAGGAACCGGCCGGCGTTCCGGCCGTTGCACCGAAGAACCTCCTCGTGGTGCGCGATTACGTTCCGGTTCCACTCCGTCTTCTGACCAACACCCAGCGCGGCGACGCGCTCGGATCCTTCCAGGTGATGCAGGTCGAACCGGTGGGCGATCGATACTGGTTCGACCTGCGACACGAGAATTCGCGTTGGGTCTTTCACGGTGGGCATGAGGGCCTTTCCAACGTTTGGTGGGGGACAGGACTCCTGTGGGATCCACGGAACGGAACGTGGAAGGACTTCCGGTATCCGGCTGGGGTTCCGGCCAGCGGGAAAATGTGGATCGGTTCGACCGCGTGGTTCCGCGACTCGTTGTACCTTTCCGACTGGGACACCTTCCAACGATGGGATCCAGCGAGCGGGAAGTGGGAGAGACTCGAGCCTGCGTGGCAGGATCCCGCCACGTTGCAGGTCATCGGAGATCGTCTTTATGGCGCCAGTTCGAATGCGATTGTCGAGATCCTGGATTCGGGCCGAGGCGTGCGAATTCTGGCGAGCAACCGACGTCGGCCCGCGGCGTCCGCTTTGGACACGCTGGAAACGTTCGGAAGCGCGAGGGTAATCCCCGGGCCGGGAATTGGGCTCCGGGCACGGGTGGGAGGCCACATCCATTCCTGGGATGGTAAGGATTGGAAGACGGTGATCGAACGGGACGACTGCTGGGTCTGGCCCGGCGCGACGGATACGCTGGTCACGCCTCCATTGAGGACCCAGCCGTGGGCTGTCTGGCGGCTTCCCCACGATTCCGCCGCGGCAGTCGAGGTTTCGCTGCCCTACATGCCGCCGTTGGAGCCCACGGTGGATACTCCGCGTTCGCGGACTGTGGCGCCGTCGATGGGCACGGGCCAGGATCGGATCTACGACTTGCCACGTTCCCGTGGGGTGGTCGCTGATAGCGGCTACGCGTACTTCTATCAGGATCTGAGCGGCACCCGGAATCCCGCGGTCAGGTACGGGGCGATTCCCTTGGGCGGGCGCCACGGTTACCTGAGCCGGGTGCGGATGGATGATGGAAGGGTCGAACGGGTTTCCGTGCTGTTCGACAATCCGGCGGGAGAACCACCGAGCGAGGTTCTGGACGGATTCTTCGGCGGACGCCTCTGGCCGAATGAATCCGTCTGGATCGTCTTCACGGCCCAGGAGGTCATCTTCTGGAAGGGGAAGATGCTCGGCATCTGGCGGATCCCGCGTGCTGATTTGGAGGGTGCGTTTGAGAAGGCGCGGGAGTAGGAATCATTCCCGAAACGATCATGAATGCCCCTTTCCCAAGGCTCACCACGCCGACGTTCGGCTCCTCCGTGGCGATCCCCTTCCCGCTGCGAGCTTTGTTGGCCCTGTGGCTTTGGGCGGCGGCGGTGCACGTGTCTGCCGGTCCGGTTTCGGTGCTGCCCGAGGGGCGTCCCTTCCATGTGTTCGGAGGCGGCGCCCGTGAGATCGTGGTCCGGGTCCAGAGCTCCACCAATACGCCGGTGTCCTCGGAACTCGGTGCCCGTCTGTTCCAGCTCACTTCTGCAACGGCAGCTCCCGTGGGCACCGTGCCATCGCGGCGGGTTGCGCTGGATGCGGGGCAAGGTGTGCTCGAACGATTCCGCATTGAGTTTCCTGCCGTACGCGTCGAGACACGGTTCCGGCTCCAATGGTCCGCGGATGGTACGCCGGCGGGCGGAACGGAGGTCTGGGTGTACCCGGCACAGATCCTCGCCGGCATTGGAACGTTGACCCAAGGCAAGGCGATGGGACTCCATGATCCGGAGGGTCGGATCCGACCCGCGCTGACGGAGGCCGGCATTTCCACGACCGATCTGACCGCGATGGATCCAGCCGATTTCGAGGGGGCAGTGGTCATCTATGCGCCCCCGATGACGACGGGCAAGGTGCCGCCGGGTAGGAAGGCGGAAGTCCGGGCGTTGGCGGAAAGGGGCGTTGCGGTGGTGTGGTTCCAACCGCCTGGCGAGCCGCGTGACGAACCAAGCCCCCGCTACCGAACCGTACCCATTGGCCCATCGGCGGTGGTGGTGGCTGATGGCGAGCCCGTGGCCCGGCTCTCCGAGGCACCCGATGCCCAGCGCCTCCTTCTCCACTTGGTGCGCGAGGCCCTCAAGCCCGCTCCGAACGAACTTCCTGTGACCGATCGATCGAACTGAACCCCGAGAAGACCGTGACATGAAACTGATTCAAACCGTTGCAACCTTCGCCTTGTTGGTATTGCCGCTGGCGTTGTCCGCTGCCGAGCCTGCACCCCTGACTGTCGCCGTCTTCGACTTCGAGTCGAAGGACGAGGGAATACGCGACCTCGGTCCGAAGGTCGCGGCATTGGTCACGGCGAACCTGTCGGGCCAGCCCAATCTGGTCCTCGTCGAACGTGCCGAGCTGGACAAGGTGCTCGGTGAGCAGGAGCTGGGATTGTCCGGCACGGTGAGTCCCGGTTCGGCGGCGCGGATCGGTCATCTCACCGGAGCCCAGATCCTCGTGACCGGACGCGTGTTCAAGGTCGAGAAGGAGACGTACCTCGTCGCGAAAGTCATCGGAACCGAGACGAGCCGCGTGCATGGAGAAACGGTCAAGGGTGCTTCCCCGGTGTCTGCGGGAGATCTCGCCGTGATGCTTACGGAAAAGGTGGTGGCTGCTTTGGAAAAGAAAGGGCCTGAATTCGTGGCCAAGGTCCTTCCCCGCGCCGAACGGGTGGCTGCGCTCAAGAAGTCGATCCGGCCGGGCAAGTTGCCCTCGGTCCGTGTGAAGCTTCCCGAGCGGCATTTTGGTGGACCGGTCGTCGATCCAGCGGCGGAGACGGAGTTGGGACTCTTGCTTCAGGAGTGCGGGTTCACACTGGTGGCGGGGGATTCTGCAACCCCGGCGGACATCGAGATCAGCGGCGAGGCGTTCAGTGCGCTCGGAATGCGGAAGGGTAACCTGACTTCGTGCAAGGCGCGGGTGGAGATCCAGGCGAAGCGCAAGGATGGGACTGTGGTCGCCGTGGATCGTCAGACATCGGTGACGGCGGACATCACCGAACAGACGGCAGCCAAGACGGCACTTCAGGAGGCGGCGTTTGATCTCGCGGAGCGCCTGTTGCCGAAGCTGGTTCCGTAAAGGGGATCTGGCGGGAACCTGAAATGGCTGGAGCCGCAAAGCCCCACCCATGACCGGCGCGGACCGGGGGGCCGGTCCGCGCCGGTGGCTGGCGCTTAGTGGGTATTGGCAAACGGGCCCTGGGGGCAGGGAACCGAGCCGCGCCAGCCTTCGCCGGGGCCTCAGGGGTGGATCGAGGTCCCGCGGCAGGCACAGCCTGACGGAATGCTTTCGAAAAAGTCTGTCAGGCAAGTCCCGACTCTTGAATTGGGGCTGCCGTACAGAAGGGTGTGCGTGTGGGTCTGTGCCTACGACCTTGGTGGGGCTGCGGGGGCTGCGTTGACGGCGGGCGGGAATGATCCGTAGGTTTGCCCAAGATGAATGTGTTGCTCGATTCGCTTGTGGAACTGATCCGGCGGACCTCTGCCGAGATCCCGGAGGACGTCCAGCGCGCGATCATGACGTCGCTGGAAAACGAGAAGAAGGGAACGATCGCCGAGAGCGCCCTGAAGATCATCGAGCGCAACATCGAGTTGGCGAAGCGAAAGTCCCAACCCATCTGTCAGGACACCGGGAGCATCCTTTTCTACGTGGATTGTCCGGTGGGCTTCGACCAGATCACCTTCACCGAGACCTGTCGCGAGGCCGTGAAGCTGGCAACCAAGAAGGGGTATCTGCGTCAGAACTCGGTTGATTCGATCACGGGTGAAAACGACGGCACCAACCTCGGCCCGGGCTCCCCGACGATCCACTTCCATCAGCACCGTTCCGACAAGCTGGAGGTGCGGCTCATGCTGAAGGGCGGCGGATGCGAGAACGTCGGCGCGCAGTATTCGCTGCCGGCGGAGAAGCTGAAGGCCAACCGCGACCTCGATGGCTGCCGCAAGGTGATCCTGGATGCGGTTCTCCAGGCCCAGGGCAAGGGTTGTGGCCCTGGCATTCTCGGCGTGTGCATCGGCGGGGATCGCGCCGTGGGTTACGAATTCTCCAAGCTCCAGTTCCTGCGCTTCCTCGACGATCGCAATGCGGATCCCCGGTTGGATGCCCTGGAGCAGGACATCCTCAAGACGGCCAACGAACTCGGCATTGGGCCGATGGGCTTCGGTGGCAAGACGACGCTGCTCGGCGTCAAGATCGGGGTCGCCAACCGGTTGCCCGCCTCCTTCTTTGTCAGCGTCAGCTACATGTGCTGGGCCTTCCGGCGCCAGGGCGTCGAATTGGATTCCGGACTCGC
>JBIKWS010000144.1:0-7935 GCA_044356195.1 Cyanophyceae cyanobacterium | reverse complement strand
TGCACGCATTGCCAGTTATGAGTTGGCCGCCCGGATGCAGTTGAGCGCGCCAGAGGCCTTTGATCTGGCGGGCGAATCGGCCGTGACACGCGCCGCCTATGGACTGGACCAACCGATCACGGAGGACTTTGGGCGTCGCTGCCTGCTGGCCCGGCGCTTGATCGAACGGGGCACCCGGGTGGTGCAGGTCTGGAGCGGGCCGCAGGGCGCAGTGAACAACTGGGACAACCATTCGAGCATCGTGAAGGAATTGCCGCCGATCGCGACCAGCGTGGACCTGCCGATCGCCGGTCTTCTGGGAGATCTCAAGGCGCGAGGACTGTTGGAGGATACGTTGGTGGTGTTCACCACCGAGTTTGGTCGGACCCCGTTCGAGCAGGGGTCGCTGGGCCGGGACCACAACGGGAACTCGTTTGTGACGTGGATGGCGGGTGCGGGCATCCAGAGGGGGGCTTCGTACGGCCGGAGCGACGACCTGGGATTCAAGGCGGTGGACGGCGTCACCTATTGTTATGATCTGCACGCGACGATCCTGCACCTGATGGGGATCGACCATACGCGGCTGACGTTCCGGACGTCGGGGGTGGACCGGCGGTTGACGGATGTGCACGGACGGGTGGTTTCCGAGGTGCTGGGCTAGGGCAGGGCCTGGAGGAAGTTTCCAGTTCTCTGAAACTGGCTCCCCCTTCCATAGCCTCCTGACGTCGACTGCTACAATCGGAGGTCACGAGGCGGATCCTTGGGATCCTTGTTGTTCCGGAATAAAGCATTGACGGCTTTTCCGAAATCCTGCATTGGATGGTGAGTTGGTTGGAGCACCGAATTTTGCCTATGAACTCTGTTAAGAAGATCTCTGTAACGCTGGCAGCCCTCTCTGCGGTTGCAGTGATGTCTGTGAGCGCCGCGACGGTGGCCGAGGTTGAAGCAATGGGCCAGAAGGTCGCCTCCGCGAAGGCGGTCGAGGCTCCGGCCGTTGTCACCAAGCTCATCAATGACGCGTCCAAGGAAGACAAGCAGTCCGTGGCGGTTGCCGCCTTGGGTGCTGGCCTCCGCGCTCATCCTGCCGCTTTGGTTTCGCTGTTGACCTCCGCGATCAAGTCCGCCCCCGGTGCGACTGAAGCTCTGGTTGATGTTGCGCTGGATACGGTTCCGGATTCTGCGCTGACGACCATCCGTGTTGTTTCCGAAGTGAACCCGGTGAAGTCGGACGTCGCTCTGGCTGCTGCTGTGAAGCGCACGCCGGCGAAGAAGGCCGCTTTTGAGCGCGAAGTCGCTGCTGTCCGTGCCCGCCGCATCGTGGCGACGCCGACGGTTGCTGGCGCCGCACTGGGTGGCGGAACGGTGACCCAGAATCCCCGGCCGAATGCCGCCCCCCCGACGCAGGTCACCTCCTACGGTGGGTTTGATCCTTCCCGTCCGTGATTTCGGTGGAGAACTGAGGCAACGGAAGTTTCCAACCTGAAGCAACAAGGCCTGCCCTGAACGGGGTAGGCCTGTTTTGTTTTCCGGGTGGGGTTTCACCGTCATGGCGCGGCCATCAGCAAGGAACAATCGATCCTGGTGGGAGAGGCCGTTGCGATGGTTGATGGCATTGTGTCTGGTGCCGGTCGCGGTTGGGGTGAGTTGGACCGTGTGGGATCTGATCCGGCGTGCCGGCAGTTCGGTGGATTTCTGGGTTCCGATTGTTGCTGGGGCTGCGGTGTGGGTGGTGATCTTTTCGAGTCTGCCTCGGCCCATGTGGTTGTACGTGGTGGGGCATGAACTGACCCATGCGTTGTGGGCCCTTCTGTTTGGAGGGCGGGTGAAGGCGTTCAAGGCGACGAGCAAGGGGGGGCATGTGGTGCTGACGAAGACGAATTCGTTGATCACCCTGGCGCCCTATTTCTTTCCCCTTTACGCAGCAATGTGGGTGGTGGGCTTTCTCGGGGCAGCCTGGCTGCTGGGGTGGCGCCGGCACCTCTTCTGGTTCCATTTCGGGCTGGGTTTGACGTACGCGTTTCACCTGACCTTGACCGCGGCCGTGTTGCGGGTGCGTCAGCCCGATCTTGAAGGCGAAGGGTGGATCTTTTCCGGAGTGGTGATCTGGTTGCTACACGGGGTCCTCCTGTTGATGGCGATGCCATTTCTGGTGCCTGGCTTGGCCCCGGTGTCCGTGCTTTCACTGACCGGCGATCGGATGCTGATGATCCTGCGATGGCTGGTGGACCTGGTAGGGATGATTTTTCCAAATCCGGGTTGAATGATCCGGGTGATTCCGTGGAACATGTGGGGACCGAATCGTAGGCATGAATCTAGGAGACATCCTTACGCCGGGTCAGATCATCCCCGATCTGACTGCGGCAGACCGCTGGCAAGCCATTGATGAAATGGTGGGGCGGCTGGTGCATGCCGGCAAGGTTCGGGCTGAGGATCGGGAAGTGGTCACCGCAGCGGTGAAGAAGCGGGAGGCCTCCATGAGTACCGGGATTGGCTTTGGCATTGGCATTCCCCACGCCTCGACGGATCTGGTGGGGGAGCTGACAGCCGTTTTTGCGCGTTCCCGGAAGGGAGTTCAGTTTGACGCCCTCGACAGCCAGCCGGTGCATCTCGTCACGCTCCTGCTGGTGCCGCAGGGACAGTTCCAGAAGCACCTTCACACGCTCGCGGGCATCGCGAAGGTGCAGCGCCGCGATGAATTCCTGAGGGCGCTGGATGCGGCTCCGGATTCAGAGTCCATCCTGAAGGTCGTCCGCGAGCACTCGGCGCTTCGCTGACGGTTTTCGTTTTCGACGGTTTCAGAGTTCAACTGCCTGCCTTCGCGGCGGGCTTCCTTACCGACCATGCTCCATCTTGTCCTTGAGACCCGGCTTCAATCCGCGCTGCGGGAGGTGCTCCCGGAGGCGGACGTTTCCATGGCCCAGGTGCGTCCTACTTCCGATCCGAAGCTGGGCGACTATCAGGCGAACGCCGTGATGAGTCTGGCCAAGGAGAAGCGGATGAATCCTCGCCAGTTGGCTACGGAAGTGGTGGCGCGCCTGGATGTCTCGGATCTGTGCGCCGCGGTGGAAGTGGCCGGACCAGGGTTCCTGAATTTCCGGCTCAAGGCGTCCGCCATCTCCGGAGTTCTCGAGGGTGCCCTCCGTGGGGAGCACGGGATGGTTCCGCCGGCGTCGGAGCCCCGGACCGTCGTCGTGGATTTCAGCTCCCCCAACGTGGCGAAGCCGATGCACGTCGGGCACATCCGGTCGACGGTGCTGGGCGATGCCCTGTCGCGGACCTTGCGGTTGCTCGGGCATCGGGTGGTGACGGACAACCATATCGGAGATTGGGGCACGCAGTTCGGCATGCTGCTGGTGGGTTGGAAGACCCTTCTGGACCGGGCGGCGCTGGAGGCGGACGCGATCGCGGAGTTGGAGCGGTTGTACAAGGCGGTCAACGGAGCCTGCACCGCGGATCCTGGCGTTCGGGATCAAGCGCGCGCCGAGTTGGTGAAACTGCAATCCGGGGACACCGAGAACCTGGGCATCTGGAAGGAGATGATCCGGTTGTCGCAGGTCCAGTTCGACACGATCTACGGCCGGTTGGGGGTGAAGTTCGACCACACGCTGGGCGAGAGCTTCTACAATCCGTGGTTGTCGACGGTGGTTCAGGATCTCGAGGCGCGGGGAGTGGCCCGCACGACCGACGGTGCCAAGGCGGTTTTTTCGGATGGCAGCGTTCCGGCGAAGGAGGATCCCTTCAAGATCCAACGCGATGGCGAATGGTTGGACGCGCCGCTTCTGGTGCTGAAGTCCGATGGCGGGTTCAACTACGCCACCACGGATCTGGCCACGCTGGAGTATCGACTGCGGACGTGGTCGCCGTCCGACATCCTGTACGTCACCGATGGACGGCAGCAGGGGCACTTCAAGCAGGTGTTCGCCGCCTTCCACATGTGGCGTCCGGAGGATGCCGCCAAGGTGCGGCTCCAGCACATCTGGTTTGGCTCGATCCTTGGTGAGGACGGAAAGCCCTTCAAGACGCGGTCGGGGGACACGGTGAAACTCGCCGAGTTGCTGGATGAAGCCGAGGAGCGGGCGTTGGCGGTGGTGAAGGAGAAGCGTCCGGAATTGTCGACCGCGGAGCAGGCCGAGATCGCGCGCGTGGTCGGGCTGGGAGCGATCAAGTATCAGGATCTCCTGCCCAACCGGCAGAGCGACTACGTGTTCTCGTGGGACAAGATGCTGGCGTTGCAGGGCAACACGGCACCCTACCTCCAATATCAGTACACCCGTGCGGCAAAGCTGGTGCGGGACGGTGGATTCAATCCGGCCTCGGTGAATTCGGTGCAGATCGAAGCTCCCGAGGAACGGGCGCTCGCGCGGCAGTTGTTGAACTTCGGTTTGGCCCTGACCGCGGTCGCGGACGAATGCCGGCCCAACTACCTGTGCAACTATCTGTACGAGTTGGCGGGCCTGTCGTCCCGGTTTTACGAGGCGTGCCCGGTGCTGAAGTCCGAGGAACCGGTGCGTGGCTCACGGTTGGCGCTGTGCCACCTCACGGCCATGGTGCTTCGGCAGGGACTCGATTGTCTCGGGATCGGTGTCAGCGACCGGATGTGATGGGATCCGGCTTCAGCGGTTCCGGAGCCATCGGAACAGCTCGACGATGCGGGGCGGTTGGCCAGTCCGGAGGATCGCCAACCGGAAGATCCGCCCGCAGGCCCAGAGGATGAAGACATCGAAGGCCACGAGCAGGACCGTGGTGCCGATGACGTCCAGCAGCGGTGGTGACGCGGTGATGCGGTTCATCATGATGAACGGCGTGTAGATCGGGATCCACGAGAAGAATGTGGCGATCGGGCCGTTGGGGTCCTTCGGGATGAAGGGCATCAGGAACAGCGGGACCATCAGGAGGAGCATCAACGGACCCATGAGGTTCTGCGCGTCCTTGAGGGTGCTGCACAGGGATCCGATGGTCAGGAAGATCGTGGCGTAGGCGATGTACCCCAGGATGAAGTAGGCGGCGAATCCCGGCAGGAGCCATGTGGTCTGGAACAGGCTGAGGATATCGGTGGGAACGCTGGCGAGGTTGCTGGCGGCGGCACCGGAGGCGGCGGCGCTGGCGAAGATCCGGGCCTGGACGAAGGCCATGCCGGCAATGCTGCCGATCCATGCGGACATCATGACGCCACCGGTCAGGGCCACCCCCAGAAGTTTTCCAAGCATCAGTTCACCGGGGGTGACGCTGGACAGGAGCACCTCGATGATCCGGTTGGATTTTTCCTCGATCACCGAGTTCAACAGCATCTGGGAAACCACCAGGATCGAAACCCACAACAGATACACGAAGAAGCTCGGCGCCCACTGACGCAGGCGGTCTGCCAATCCCACCTTTTCCTCACCCTCCGCCTTGCGGGGGTTGAGGTCAGTGACCGGCGCACGCCGGGACTCAACCCGGGCGATCACTGCAGGGTCTACGCCCAGAGCCTGGTATTCGCGACGTCGGAGTTCATCACTCAGGACCCGTTGGATCGAGTCGCGGAGACCCGTATCCGCGGTGTTGTCCGACCAGTAGCGCAACGGGGCGGAATCATTGGTGGCGGTGGCGTAGTCCTTCGGGATGATGACGGCGGCAAAGAGCTTCGGGTTGGGCGAGGCCTGGGATGCGGGGAGCGTCTTCTCACCGCGCAACCATGGGCGCAGGCGGTTCTCGATGTCGGGGATGGGTCCGTCGGCGGCGACGTCCGGAAGCGACGGGACTTCCAACCAGGTGGCGCGAGGCACCGTGAATCCGGGTACGTCGGTGTAATTCGATCCCGCCTTTTGCTTCCATCCCGTGAGATCGAAAGAGGTCACGGGACGGTTGCTGGAACCCGGGGTGACGAAGGGCGCGAGGGCTGCCGGAGCGGGGGAGCGTCGGGCGAAACTGGTGAGGGCTTCGTCGATCTCGGACGCCCGCCGTCGATCCAGCGAGTCGCGGATCAGAGGCGCGAACTCCCCCGCCTGGTCGATCAGGACGTAGTGCCGGGTGGAGACGCCCTTCTTGGCGAGGAGCACCGGGAGCGAGCCCGAGACCAGGATGATGACGGGGAAGAGGAAGATCCCGAGCCAGAACCCCTTCGTGCGGGCGTTCTCCATGAACTCCCGCCAACCGACCAGCCACAGGTATCTCATCGGAAACTTGCCTCCCGGGCCGAGGGCCCCACGAGTTTCATGAAGACGTCGTGCAGGCTTGGATCGGCCGCATTGAAGGCGCGCAGGCGGATGGAGTGCTCGAAGCACGTCCGCAGGATCAGCTGCGGATCGGCCTGTTCGAGCAGTTCCACTTCCCAGACGCCCGGGCCGCCCGAGTTCAGGCTGGCGACGCCGGGCAGACGTCCGAGCGCAGCGGGGTCGTCATCCGTTTCGATGCGGACGCGGCGCGGCAGGGTGCGCCGTGCTTCGGTAACGGTGCCGTCGAAGAGTCGACGTCCGCCGCCGATGATGACCAGACGATCGCAGAGCCGTTCGGCGTGCTGCATGACGTGGGTGCTGAAGAGGACGGTGCGGCCCCGGTTGCGGAGGTCCACGACGATCTCCTCCAGGACGCCCTGATTGACGGGGTCGAGTCCGGAGAAGGGTTCGTCGAAAATGATGAGCTCCGGGTCGTGGGCGATGCTGGCGAGGACCTGAACCTTCTGTCCCATGCCCTTCGACAGCGCTTCTGTCTTCGCGTGGGCGAAATCCTTGAGGCCGTAACGTTCGAGCAGTTCGAAGGCGCGGGTGCGTGCGGCGGCGGCGGAAAGACCCTTGAGCGTGGCGAAGTAGGCGATGACCGACCACGCCTTCATCTTCTTGTAGAGGCCTTTTTCCTCGGGGAGGTATCCGATGCGATGCCGGACCTGAAGGGCCGATTCAGCGCCGAGGATGCGGATCGAACCGGAGGTGGGCCGGAGGATGTCGAGGATCATCCGCAGCGAGGTGGTCTTGCCGGCCCCGTTGGGACCAAGGAAGCCATAGATGCATCCGGCGGGAACCGTGAGGGAGAGGTCGTTCACCGCGCAGAAGTCCCCATAAAACTTGGAGACATTGCGGAGCTCGAGGGCCGGTTGCGCCATGCGGGCGACGCTACTGCAATCCCCCCGTGGGTCAACCAAGCGGACGGGGGGCGGCTTGCCAGATGCCAGATGCCGCGTGGGGGTACGCGGCCTGCAATCATCAAGGCTGTAAGCCGGGTGCCCTCACCCGGCGGGAGTTGTCAGGTGCCAGGTCCTGGTCGCCCTGGATCTTGACTTTGCCTCCAGTTGCAATCGCACGTCGCATATGCGACGTCCGGTTGCAAATGGGCTCTTGAAACCGCTCGCTTCGACCTCCGTTTGCATCTGGACGTCGCATATGCGACTTCCAGATGCAAATTCCAGCATTCCGGCATGGTTCTCGGTCGGTTTTCTCGCAGCGCCCGAACCCAGCCAGGTACCAATTCCCAATTCAGTAGGACAAGTGGCCTGACCCGGCGTAAGCCGAGTTTCTCGCCGCGTGGGGGCACGCGGCCTACAGAGGGGCAGTTCCCTGAAATCGGGATCGGGATCGGGATCGGGATCGAGTTCGAGTTCGAGTTTTGCGACACCCGTCCATCCGCAGCCGTATCCATGCCCTAGAGATCTCGCGCAGAGGCGCTGAGCCGTCACCATGCGGTTGAGAACGGGAATAGGTTCACGCGGAGCCGCGGAGGTCGCGGAGAATGGACCTCTGGGACGTAGGTTCGGCGAGTCACCGTTTGGTGAATGGTTGCCGACGTTTGAATGCTTGGGAGCGCCCCTCTCTCTCTGCGCTCTCCCGGCTCCGCGTGAGACAATTACTGCATGGATAGGGCTCAGGAGTCTGTGGAATGCCAGCTTGGAAATGGGATGAATCCGTCGGTTTCAGGCTGAATCCGGACGGTTCACCTCTCGCTACCGCTGCTGGATCACGACCTGCGCGGCTTGGGGACCACCAG
>JBIKWS010000143.1:0-7937 GCA_044356195.1 Cyanophyceae cyanobacterium | reverse complement strand
TTCACGTGGGTTCATGCCCAGCGGCTTCTCGCAGACGACGTGCTTTCCCGCGGCCAGTGCGGCCAGTGACTGCTCCACGTGCACCTTGTTGGGGGAGGTGATGTGGACAACGTCGACGTTGGGCGAGCGGTACATCGCCCGGTAGTCGTAGTCGCCGTAAACCTCGGGAATGCCCCAGCGTTCGGCAGTGGCACGAGCCGACGCGGTCGAACCACAGATCGCGATCACCTGGACGCCCAGGCGGCGCAGGGCCTCAATGTGGACAGGCCCGATGAATCCGGTCCCGATGATGCCGGCCCGGAGCGGGTGCAGTGGAAGGTTCATGGTGTGCGGCAAGTATTCCGGGTCCCAGGCAACGTTTGAAGCGGACAGATACGATCTGTGGTCAGTCTCCAGTCTCCGGATGCCAGATACCCCGTTGAAGGCCGGGTGCCCCCACCCGGCGCAATCGTTGAGTCGGCCGCGTGAGGGCACGTGGGCTGCACGGGGATCTGTGGTGTGGTTGACCCTGACGATTCTTCCGTTGGGCTGTAGGAAATGGCCGTCGAAAGTTCTGTGTCCCGGGAACGGACATTGGCGGGATGCATGGGCAAGTGGGTTGGTTGAAATTCGTTTAAACGCTCTCTTTCAATAGGATGCGATCGTCTTGTGGACTGCCTTCGATGTCCTTTGCCCCCCTTTGGCATGTCCCTAGCGATCGGCCGAGAGATTGGCTGGTTCATGGAGAACCTCCTTCACCGGTTCGTGTGTGGATCGGTGACGGGGCGACCGTCGGTTGTCGGTGTGTCGCGGCCAACATCGGGGATCCGGTCCCCATTCCGATAACTCAAGGTTATGAACAAGTTCCTGTCCGCCATCCTGTCAGGCGCCGCTGCGTTGGGCCTGTCTACCTCCCTCCTCGCTCAGGTCGCCGCACCGAGTGGCATCGAAGGTCCCATCAGCGCCATCGTCGACAACGGTGACGGCTCCGTCACCCTCACTGTCATGGGGATGACGGTGATTATTCCGCCGACCGCCACGGTGGCCTCGCCGTCGAAGCCCCTGACATTCGCCGAGATCATTGACACGACGCCGCTGGCCGGGCGCACGGCACCCGGTTGGGTGGATGCCACCGCGAAGGGCACTGGCACGACCACTCCTGAGGGCGTCGTTATCATTGAGGACGTTATCTTCGAACCCGCGGAGAATGTGGTGATTGGCCTCATCACCGGCACACAGCCGCTGACCGTGAATCATATGCCTGTCGAAATGTCGACGGATCCCCGGATTCCTGCTTCCACCGTCAACGATCTCGGCTTCGAGATCGATCTGGCGCAAGCCACCGTGGGACAGACCGTCGCAATCGGCGGACACTACTCTGGTGGTGTATTCCATGCCTTCGAGATCGAAGTGACGGGTGCACCGGCAAAGAATCCGGCCCTCCAGGTGACCTCGCTGCGCGCCCAGGGGCGTCCGGCCAAGGGTGAACTCCAGATCCAGGGCAGCCTCAGCGGCATCGCCGCGGGTGCCGTTGCCCCGACCGTCCGGTTCTCCAACGAATCCACCGGTAGTACGATCGGGACCGTGGTGGTCGTCCTTGATCCCCTCGTTCCGGGCACGGCCTCCTTCCGCTACCGTGGCCGTGGCCTGCCTGCCGCGCAGGTGCCGGCTGTGGTCCGTATGACCGTCCTGGATGCCACCGGTCAGCCCACCGCGGCGACGGCCACGACGGAAGTTTCGCTCCGCTAAGGTTCATCGCCGGTCATTTCCGGAAATCAGGCGGCGGTCTCCAGAAATGGAGCCCGCCGCTTTTCCATTCCTGGACGTCACCCGTGCAACCGGTCCGTGACGTTTCGCAGACCTCCCGGTCCAAGGTCCAAATCAGCCATGGAAACCTGGGGTGAGGAGGCGCGGGTCGAGGCGTTGCGGGCGGACACTTGCCGTTCGGGGAATCCCGCGGCAGGATCGTTTCGCCCTGTGAACCGCTTTGGCCATCTGGAGTTTGACGCGTCGCTGCCTTCGAGGTCGGCGTCCCTGCACCCGCCGGTGACCGACGAAGTCCGCTGCGTGACCGAAGCGGAAACAGCGTTTGGGCGGGGGGAATTTGAGTCTGCGCTGCGATGGTATGGCAAGGTGCTGGAGTACAATCCCACCAGCGGCGGGGCTTGGGTCGGGCAAGTGAAGTGCCTCATCGAACTCGGCCAGTACAAGGAGGCAAACGTCTGGGCGGACAAGGCCCTGGAACGATTCCCGGAAGCTCCCGAACTTCTCGCAGCGAAGGCGGTCGCCCTCGGACGGATGGGTCGGCCCACGGAGGCGATGCCCTTTTCAGATGCTGCGATGGAGAAACCCGGCGAGATCGCCTGGGTCTGGCTCGCACGAGGGGATGTCCTTCTCGCATCGGGCCAGAAGCAGGTGGACGCGTGTTTTGACCGCGCGCTGCGGTTGGCTCCCGGTGATTGGCTGGTGCGTTGGCTGGCTGGCCGGATCCGGGCGTATTGGAAGCAGTTTGCCCTCGCCCTGAAACACGTGCGGGAAGCCGTATCCCTCGCTCCGGACCGGCCCTCGGTGTGGATCTCGATGGCCGAGTGCCAGCTGGCCCTTGGATTGGCAGACGCGGCGAGGCAGTCCGTCGATCAGGCGCTGAGCCTTTCTCCCGAGCATCCCGCCGCACTCGAATTGTTGCGCGGCATCGACGAACAGGGGTGGCTGGGGCAGGTCGGGGGAACCTTTCGACGCTGGCTGGGACGGAGTGCGTGACGGTACAGGTCCGGATCCAAAGACATCATGGCTCAACCACTTCATCCCGAGATCGACCGTCTTCTGCAAGGAGGCGCGGATCTCGGGGCTTCGGACCTGCATGTGATCGCCGGCGTGCCGGCGGCTTTTCGCGTCAACGGGGAGATCATCCTGGCAGAGGAGGAAGCCTTCAGCGCCGATGAGGTCACCGCGATGTCGTACTCGTTGCTGTCCGAAGCGCAGCGCCAGAAGTTCGAGCTCGAGTGGGAGCTTTGCGTCTCCATCCGGCACCCGGGTGCCGGGCGCGTTCGCGTGACGCTCTACCGCAGGAACGGCGCGGCGGAACTCAGCCTGCGATTCTGCGGCGAATCCATTTCAACGCGGGAACAACTGGGGTTGCCGGCCAGACTTGAGGATCTGGTGCGTCGGCCCAATGGGCTGGTGCTGATCACCGGGCCGACCGGATCCGGGAAGACGACCACGCTGAACTACCTGGTCGACATGCTAAACAGCGAGCGGCGCTGCAAGATCCTGACGATCGAGGATCCGATCGAGTTCGTGCACGAGAACCGAAAGGCCCTCATCGTCCAGCAGGAGGTCCTGACCGATGTACGATCCTTCAACCGGGCCCTCATCCACGCCCTGCGGCAGGACCCGGACGTGATGGTGATCGGTGAGATCCGGGATCATGAGGCGATCGCCACGGCGCTGACCGCGGCGGAAACCGGGCATCTGGTGATCGCCACGATGCATTCGCCGGGCGTGACCCATGCGTTGGAGCGGATCATCGGGGTCTTTGAGGGCAGTGCCCAGCGACAGGTCGTGCTGCAACTGGCCAACACGCTGCAGGGGATCATCGCCCAGGAATTGCTGCCGTCGGTCGATCGGTTGCGTCGCGTGCTCGCCTACGAACTGCTGCTGGCGAACACGGCCATCCGTACCGTCATCCGGCAAAATGAACTGCATCACATCTACAACGTGATGCAGACCAGCCAGCGCGACGGAATGGTCCTGATGGACAACTGTCTCATGGAGCTCTATGGCGGTGCTCAGATCACCTACGACACCGCCGTCAGCAAGGCCCGTCAGCCGGACCGCTTCCAGAAGTTTGTGGCGTAGGAGTTTGAGGTTTGAAGCCTCCAAACCCTGCCTCGTGACCTACCCATCCCGGATGTAGCAGTCGACGTCAGGAGGCTGTGGAAGAGGGTCTGAAGCCTCAGTCGTTGCCCAATCGTGTCTGGCGGGAACGTCCGCGCTTTGGTAGGCATCAGTTTCATGACCGGGTTGCGCCCTGCGCTACAATCCCATGCCCTTCGGGCCGCTTTTACGCTGATCGAGTTGCTGGTAGTCATCGCCATCATCGCGATTCTGGCCTCGATGCTCCTCCCCGCCCTCAGCCGTGCGAAGTCGAAGGCCCAGGGGATCTCCTGCCTGAACAATACCAAGCAGCTGGCCTTGGCCACCCACCTCTACAGCGGCGACCATCAGGAATGGCTCCCGCCCATCCAGCAACAGATTGCCGGTGGTGAGATCAGTTGGCGTCCAGCCCTTTACAAGTATGTCGGGGCCAATCCGGCCACCTACGATTGCCCCACCGAAAAGGAGGAATCGTACGCTGCCGCACGACCCGCCGGCATGAAGCGCGGCGCGGGAAACCGATCCGTGCTGGGTCAGTGGCAGGACGCCGAGATGTCCGTCCCGAGCGGTCTGGGTGCCGTCAACGTCCACTGGACCATTGGAGGGGCCGCCCCGCCTTTTGGTCGTCCTCGGGGATACGAGGACAACCTCGCCCGCTGGACCGCCATTGAGGCACCGTCCCAGTTGATCCTTTTTGCGGACGGCCACAGCGACGTGAACAGCGTCTGGCTGCGTGACCGATGGTGGATCTGGAAGGAACTCGGAAACGCGAATGCCGCCGGATTCAACCGCATTGCCCAGGGCGACAAGGGCGCCGTCCGGCACCAGCGCAAGTCGAATCACGCCTTTGCCGACGGACACGGTGAGCTTCTGGATCCCGGCCGCATTCCCTGCAACACCAACGCCTGCTGGTGGTCGGTGCGCGCGGACCCTCACTGACGAGGCTCATGAAGAAGCAGCATCTCCAATGGATCGGCATTGTCGTCCTGATCGCCGCCGCCGGCTGGCGGCTGTGGGTCGTGTTCCGGCCGGAGTCCGGCCCTTCCGAGAAGGCCTGGTACTACGACCTGAGCGAGAAGAAGCTCTTCGTGGCCGATCGCGGTTCCATTCCTCCCATCCGCGGGATGAATGATGCCACCACGGACGGCGTGCGCGCCGTGGTGGTGGCTCCACCGGGAAAATGCGATGACGCGGACGCACGCCGGATCGCCTACCTCGAAACCAATGCCCCGGAATTGAAGCAAGCCCTCGACGCCGCCCGCGCCTCAGCTACCGAGCCTGCCATCAGCCGCGGACAGGCGCAGTCCCTGCGTCTGGTGCGGCGGGTGACCGACGCGGAATGGTTCTCCCTGGCCACGCCCGAAGGCGAACGGATCGTCTCCGAGTGGGTTGTGCCTGGTCCGGATGGCCAAAGCCCCGCGGTCTGTACGCCCTGAACGCCTTTCCACAGAACGAACTGAAATCACTCCAGTCATGAGAATACAGCATCCATGGACGGCCGCACTGCTCGTTGCGACGAGTGTGTCCGCCTTTGCCCAAACTACGACCCTTGAACTCGACCACACCGCGTACCTGCCCGGTGAGGCCATCGTTGCGTCCTTTGTAGACGCACCTGGAAACGCCAAGGATTGGGTGGGCATCTACCCCGAGGGCGTCACCCCGGGATCGCAGGGTTCCACCATCTGGCGCTACCTTGATGGCACCTCGGCGGGAACAGCCGTCGTCAGGGAGGGATCGGTGACCTTCCCGAATGGCCTCGGATTCGCCGGACCCTGGTCCGCCTTCGTCCTGGTGAATGACGGCTACGAATCGGCCGCGCAGGTCAACTTCACCGTCGTCGATTCCACGAGTCCCGTCGTCCGCCGCGACAAACCTTTCTACGCCCCTGGCGAGGCCATCCGCCTCAGCTTCACCAATGGGCCCGCAAATCCGAAGGATTGGGTGGCAATCTATCCGGAGGGCGTCGTTCCCGGATCCGTTGGCTCGACGCGTTGGGCCTACGTGGACGGAACCCAGTCGGGCAACACCGGTCAGGGCGCTGGTTCGATCACCTTCAGCACTGGCCTGACCACCGTCGGTCGCTACGTCGCGTACCTGCTCCTGAACGACGGCTACGAGATTCTGGCCAGCGAGCCCGTGGTGGTGAAGGCAGCCGTGAATGCGGCGCCTCGGGTCCTCTCGACCGTGCCTGCGTCGGGTGACACCAATGGCTCCCCCACCGTCCAGTTCACCGCAACGGTCCTCCCCGGCTCGGGTGAAGTCACCGCTGCCTCCGTGGAATTGAAGGTCAACGGCACCGTGGTGGTGCCCACCGTCGATGTGCAGGCGGACCGTTCCATCGTCCGGTACACGGCCCCGACGCTCCTGCCCGTGGGCTCCGCACAGGTTCTCACGCTGATTGCCGGAAACACGGCCGGCATGAAGGTGACCAACGAGACTGCTTACACCGTCGGTTCGTACACCAACCTTGTCCTTCCGGCTCCGATCCACCTCGAAACGTTCGATGCCGTGGTCGAGGGCGAACTCCCCGCGGGTTGGACCGCCCGCACCTATTCGGATTCCAACAACGAGGAAGTGGACTTCGGCAACCTCGACAGCGCCGCCTACAAGAGCTGGACCGTGGTGGAATCGAGCCGCTTCGAAGGCACTTTCATTACCTATAGCAATCCGAACACTTCGGCGGGTGAGGGCTCTGATTACCAACGCGTCCTGAATGTGGGTTCACGGGTCGTGGCGAACGGTGCTCTGGTGACGCGTCTTGCCACCGGCCGGTTCCTCTTCGGCAACTCCGGTTACCGCACCGGGCGCAACCAGGTGATGTTCCTCGAAACCCGCGACTACGACCTCACCGGGAAGACCAATGTCCACCTGGCCTTCCACGCCCTCTGGGAGCAGAATCAGGACAGCATCGCCGCGGTGGAATACTCCGTCGACGGCGGCACCAACTGGTCTCCTGTCCTGTACCTCATCGACTCACGCGACATCCTCCGCACCGAGGCGGGTGACGTGGATGCGGAACAGACGCTGAACTTGGAGCGCGGCGATGTCGCGACCTACATGGATGAGCTCGGCAATGCCTACAACGGCAACTACGGCAGCTTCATTGCAGCCCCGGTTTCGCCAAGCCTCGCGGGATACATCGAGGGACGCACCGACGACAGCTCCACCGATGGCAAGCGTATCGAAGTGCGCCGCCTTCCTGCCGCCGACGGCCAATCCCGCGTGCGCCTCCGCTTCGCCCACGCCGGCACTGACAGCTGGTACTTCGGCCTCGATAACGTCGGGTTCTACTCGATCAACCCGACGCCCACGGAATCTCCAACCGTCACGGCTGGCCTGGAAGCCGGCGGCTTGCGCCTGACCTGGCCGGCGTCTGCCTCCGGGTTCGTCCTCGAGCAGCGCGCCGAGGCCACCTCGGGTGCGTGGACTCCGGTCGCTGGTGTCTCTGGGAACACCGCTTTGGTCCCGGTCTCCGGCGATCGCCAGTGGTTCCGCCTGCGCCAGCCGTGATCCACGGATGGGTTTGAATCGAAGGGGAGATGGCACGTGCCATCTCCCCTTTTTGATTTCGATCCACAGATTTCACGGATTCCACAGATGGGCTTCGAACTGGAAGCTGAGAACTTCGAACTCCCGTTCCACTGCCTCGTGACCTCGTCAGCTACGTTCGATGGGTAGCAGACGACGTGAGGAGGCTGTGGAAGAGGTCCCAAGTTTGAAGCGCTGGAATCTGGCGACTGGGAACTGGCAACTCCCAAGGGATGTGTCCGGAATCATCCCGGCGGCGGGCATTCTCCTGTGTACACACTATGGAACCTGATGATTGGAAGCTGATCCGGGACTGGCAGGGGGGCGCACAGGAGGCGTTCACCGAGCTGGTGCGGCGACATCTCCCGTTGGTGCTGGCGTCGGCCCGGCGGCAGTTGCCGGATCCGCACCTGGCGGAGGACGTCGCACAGGCGGTCTTCCTGTTGCTGGCCCGCAAGGCTCCTTCCCTTCCCAGATCCACCGTCCTTCCCGGATGGCTTTTCAACACCACCCGACTCGTCGTCCGTCACACGCTCCGTTCTGAATCCCGTCGT
>JBIKWS010000142.1:0-7945 GCA_044356195.1 Cyanophyceae cyanobacterium | reverse complement strand
GAGGTTGTTCGTCAACATCGGCCATGCATCCCGCAATTGAGCCGTCAGCTCACGCGTGTTCGCCAGCACCGCATCCAGATTGTTCGTCAACCCAGGAAGCGTCAGCCGCGCCGTGTTGAGCACCTCGGAAACCTGGTTCGTCAGCCCCGGAAGCGCCCGACGAACCGTCTCCAGCGTTCCCTGCAACTCCTCCAGCATCGGGGGCAACGCCTCATCCACCGTCCCGGCAATATGGTCCAACCGCGACATCACCCGCTGCACCTGCGCCGTCATCGTCTCGCTCTCGTCCAGACGCAGGTAGTATCCACCCGATGTCTTCACCGGTTCATACTTCAGGTACTTGTTTGTCCGCTCAGGGCTGGGACCAAGGATCGCGAACTTGCTCATCAAGACACCCGGTTGCCCATTCGGCGCCTTGTCGAACGTCAGTACGCCGTTGGTGGTTCCCTGCGTGACCTCCAGCACTGCCCCTCCCAGAAGTTCCACCGGAAGCCCGCTCAACTTCACCCGGGCGTCACTGTTCACGTACCCGGGAAACTGTGACTTTCCGTCGGCACGGATGACAAACCGGACGAACACGTTGAATTGGTTCGTGACGTGGTGATCCCATGACAGCCGCTCCGCGAGCGAGATAGCCGTCACCTCCGTCACCTCTCCCACCTTGAACCCCATCAGGTTGACCGGAGATCCCGGCTTCAACCCCGACGCATCCGTCAGATAGGTGAAGTAGGGAACTTCCACCACGAACCAACCCCGCGCCTCCGCCGTCCGCTTCAGGAACGCCCCGAAGCCGATCACCATCAGCAGTGCGGTGACGCCAAGAAACAACCCGACGTACCATTCCACCCGGCTCAAGCGGGTCCGCAGCTGCGGCGTGAGATCCTGTAAACCCATGTCGTCCTCTCATTCCTCGTCGTACAACAACCCTCGCAACTCCGGGTCGTTGCACCGCTCGAATTCCTGTCGGTCTCCCATACACCGCCACCGACCGGCGTGCGTCACGGCAAATTTCCGTCCCAGCCCGAGCAACGCCCGCGGTTCATCCGTTGCCAGCACCAGTGTCATCGGTACTCCCCCCAGTTCAGGCAGCCCGACCAGCAAACGTCCCAGAAAGGCCCGCCACCACCGGGCGTGGGAGGGATCCATCCCCGTCAATGGATTGTCGACCAACAACAATCCTGGACGCTGGACCAAAGCCCGCGCCAGTGCCACCCGATGCGCCCAGGCACGCGCCAAACGCCCGGCCAATTGCCCGGCGAGTGTCTCCAGTCCCAGCAACTGCAAGAGACCCATGACCTCTTCCCCCACCTCTTCCCACGATCGATTGCGGTGATAGCACAAGGGAAGCGCCACGTTTTCGAGGACCGTCTGCGAACCAAACAACCGGCCGTGCCCGTCAAAAACCACCCCTACCCGTCGCCGGACTTCCTCTGCCCCCTCCCCCTCCGTCCCATGCACGCGCTGACCAAAGATCTGAACCTCGCCCGTTGGGTACGGATGCAAGCCCGCCGCCGTCTCGATCAGCGCGGTCTTCCCGGATCCCTGCAAACCCGTGACCACCCAGCATTCGCCTTCCTCAACCCGCCAGTTGACCCCGGTCACCAACGGCACACCCGGTGCCCGCGAGTGCACCACGGTCACATCGGTCATCTGGATGACAGGGTCGGCCATGGTGGTTTCAGATGAGCAGGTAGACCGGAAGGAACACGGCATCCACCACCAGACTCGCCACCAACGTGTGAGCCACCGTCCGCGTCGTCGCCCGCCCAAGGTCTTCCAGACGCAAGGGTTCCGCCAATCCGTGGTAACAGATGATCTGTGACGTCAGGATCCCGAACCCAAGGGTCTTCAACGCCAGCAACGGGAAGTCGACCCAGCTCAACCCATCCGCAATCACGCGGAAGAAGGCCGCCGGTCCGATCGACAATCCCTGCAGGAACGCCACCACGTAACCTGCAACCAATGCAAAAAGGATCATGTACACCGTCAGGCAAACGATCGACACCGTGAACCCGATCAACCGCGGCACCACGAGATAATGGATCGGATCGATCCCCAACGCTTCCAGCGCCTCGACTTCGCCAACGGCCCGCAAGGTCCCCAACTCGGTCACAGCCGCCGTTCCAACCCGCGCCAGCACCACCAACGCCGCCGTCAGTGGAGCCAACTCCCGAACCAAAACCGTCACCAGCAACGGCCCCATCAGCTTCTCCTGCCCCACATGCATCAGCAACAACACCGTCTGCCCGACGATCACCACGCCGAGCGCGATCCCCAGAAAACAGACGATCGGCAGGACATTCACTCCGGCCCTGAGGATCTGCTGCTGCACCAATGGCCGGATCACCCGCGGAGACTTTCCGAACTTCGTAGCCAGCACGCCCAGTGAAATCAGCGTGAATGCCCCGATCCGTCGCGCTGTGTCCACACCACCCACCAGGACCCGGACCACTGGATCCGCCCACAGCCTCAGCAACCGGAACAGCCCACCTCCGGGCCGCACCGTCCCTCCCACTGTTGCTGTCACCGGGCTTTCCACGCCGATCAGCGTACGCCCGCATCTACGACCTTCCCAGTCCAACTTGGACTTACATCAGGTTCACCGGGTCCACATCCATCACCAGATGCACGTCCTCCGGCAGTTGCAGGGTCGCCTCCATCGCCGATAGCACCTGGCTCAGGCGGGACATCGCGCGATAGCGGATCATGATCTGGTATCGGAAGAAGCTCTCCGCCCGCACCAAGGGCGCGGGAGCCGGCCCCGCGATCACCATTCCCGGCCAGCTTCCCACCTTCGCCTCCAATTCCTTCCGGATATGGTCCGCCGAAAACTTGACCTTGTCCTCATTGCGCCCCTTGAGCGTCAGCAACGCGATCCGCGAAAAGGGCGGGTACTTCAACTGCTCCCGGAACTCGACCTCCGCCTCGTAAAACCCTGCATAGTCGTGCCGCCGAGCGAACTGGATCGCCGGATGGAACGGCGTGAAGCTCTGCACGAAAACCTCCCCCTCCACGTCGCCCCGCCCCGCACGCCCGCTGACCTGCGTCAGAAGCTGGAAGGTCCGCTCGCCTGCCCGGAAGTCCGGCACGTGCAGGCTCAGATCCGCGTACAAGACCCCCACTAACGTCACATTCGGGAAGTGCAACCCCTTCGCGATCATCTGCGTCCCCACCAGGATGTCGATCCGCCCCGTCCGGAACTCCGTCAGGATCCGACGGTAGTCTTCCTTCTTCTGCAACGTATCCCGGTCCATCCGTGCAATCCGCGCCTTGGGAAACAGCCGGACCAACGTCTCTTCCACCCGCTCTGTCCCAAGCCCCGCGTACCGGATCCCACCATCTCCACATTCGGGCTTCGGGCAGCGCACCGGCGCCGCCTCGGAGTGACCACAGATGTGGCAAAGGAGAAGGTGCTTCGCACGGTGAAAGGTCAGCGACACACTGCAATTCGGGCACCCCGCCACATACCCGCACTTCGGGCATTGCAGCGAACTCGAATAGCCCCGGCGGTTCAGGAACAGGATCGTCTGTTCGCCCTTCTCCAATCGCTGTCGGATGCCCTCTTTCAATGGCTCGGAAAAGACCCCAGGCGTCCCTTTTTCCCCCTTCCTCGATTCCACCCGCAGATCCACGACACGCACCACCGGCAGCTTCTGGTCGGTGGCCCGCGACGGCATTTCCAGCAACGAATACTTCCCCTTCTTGGCGTTGTAATAGCTCTCCACCGAAGGCGTCGCAGATCCCAGCACCACCACGGCGCGTTCACGTGCCCCACGCACCACCGCCAGATCCCGCGCATGGTAACGGGGAGCCTCCTCCTGCTTGTAGGAGTGCTCGTGCTCCTCATCCACCACGATCAATCCCAGACGCTCCACCGGCGCGAACACGGCCGAGCGTGCTCCGATGACAATCCGCGCCCGCCCCTGCCGGATCTTGTGCCATTCATCGTGCCGTTCACCCGACGACAGGTGCGAATGAAGCACCGCAACCAGGGTCGCGTTCGGGCCCGTCGTGAACCGGGCCTTGAACCGCTCCACCGTCTGCGGGGTCAGTGAAATCTCCGGGACAAGGACGATTGAACCCCATCCACGCTCCAGGGCCGAGGCAATGGCCTGCAGGTACACCTCGGTCTTTCCTGATCCTGTAACGCCGTGCAACAGCAACGGCGGGACACCCCCCACGCCTTCAGCCGTCCGCGCTTCCACGGACTCCGGAAGGCGTGCCATGTCATCCATCGCACCCCGGATCGCCTCGTAGGCCCGCTGCTGCTCCGGGTTCATCACCATCGCCTGCGTCGGAAGGATCTCCTCCCGCGCGTAGGGATCCCGTTCGTCCACCCGCGGTGCAATCCGCAACAACCCCTTGTCCTCGAGGCGCCGAACCGTCTCGACAGTCGTTTCCGCCAGTTTCAGCAACTCCTGCAGGGGCAGTTCCCGCCATTCCTCCAGGACGTTCCAGACTTCCAACTGCCGCTGCGTCAGCTTTGGCATCTCGCCAACCACGGGAAGAACCTGCGCATACAGCCGTTCCTTCCACTTCGCGTCTTCCTTCCGCACGGCCTCCGGGAGGACGCTTTTCAGCGCAGTTTCAACCGGGCAGCAATAGTACCCGGCCATCCATCGCGCCAATTCAAGGACCCGGGGCGTCAGCATCCCGCTCACGCCAACGACGCTCGAGATAGGACGGAGATTGGTGTGCGGTGAATGCTCCACCAACGCCGTCACCACCCCCAGGACCAACCTCGGACCAAAAGGAACCTTCACCCGGGTGCCGACCTCCACCCGCTCCACGCAATCTGGCGGAACCAGGTAGTCGAACTCCTTGCGGACAGCGATCTCCAGCGTGACCCGGGCGATCATGGCACCTTGAAACCTCTCACGGCGCCGCCGGCTTCAATGCCGCAAGATAGGTCAACAGATCTGCAAAATCCTGCGCCGAAAGCCCCTCGTGCAATCCTACGGGCATCACCGACGGCACCTGCCTGTCACGCCGAAGCACCTCACTCTTCGGGTACCGAAGCACCTGACCACCCGCCACCTTCAGAACAAGTTCCGTGTCGGTCTCGGAGGAGATCAGGCCAAGTACCTCTTCTCCGTCCTTCAGTCCGACAAGCCAGGCTTCATATCCAAAGCTGATGCCGGCACTGGGATCCACGATGGCGTCATAGAGGGCCTCCTTCCCCAACTTCCCACCGATCTCACCCAAGCGTGGGCCGAAATCCGCACCTTCCCTCCCGACTTGATGACATGTCAGACAGGCCAACCCGGGGCGGCGAAAAACATCCGCCCCTCGCCGGACATCGCCCGCCATTTGCAGGATCCGGGCCTTTTCGAACTTCTCAACATCAGGCCCACGACCCACTTCCGCACCTGCCAAGCGTCCAGCCGCGGAACGGATCTCTGGCCATCGCGACTTCTGGAGTTCACGAATCACCCGCGTCGCCGGCTCACCGCTCAAACCCTTGGCCTCGAGCAGACGAAGCACCTGCGCCGCTCCCGCTTCGCTGGCCATCAATGCCCCAATGGCCGCTTCCCGCTGCGGCAGTGGGCGATTCGTGGATCTCGCCACAGCCACCAAGGCTTCCTCCACTTCCTCACCACCCACCCGACCAATCGACGATACCAACGCCGAAGGAATCGCTTCCTCAGCCAAAATCCTCTTCAACGCCTTTGGGTCCACCTTGGCCACATATCGCGCTGCATCGACAGCCGCATCCTCGGCTGGATGCTGCTTCAAGTACGCCAGAAGATCCGGGATCCGATCCTTCAGATCGAAGTCCCGGATCAACTCCACCATCTCTGGCTTCCCGCGGACCTGGTCAACCACCCGCTCCACCGCAGCTCTCAGATTCGCGTTGCCAGAGAGGTCAGCCCCTTTCAACCGGCGCACGGTCTCAACGGCAATCTGGGCGGTGTCCTGAGCCATGAGTTCATGGAAGGCCACCATCCATCCGAAAGAAAGAACCCCAAGCCCGCGAAATAGCGCGGTCGCGCCGCACAGGATCGGTCTCATAATGGAAACGCCGCTGGGGTGACCAGCGGCGGAAAATTGGTAGCGCGTATGGGAATCGAACCCATCTTTCAGCCTTGAGAGGGCCGTGTCCTAGCCGATAGACGAACGCGCCGTATTGGAGAGAGTTTTCTAGCGAGCATTCCGAAATCGGTCAAGGACTTGGACCACTAAAATCTGCCTGCGGACCCAGCCACACTCCGACAGCCAGCACCCAAACCGGATTATCGAACCTTGCATCGCCAGTTCACTGCAGTCGCAGATGGATTGGCAAAAAGCCTGGGATGAACCCAAACCGAAGCCTCACACCCAGGATGTGGGGATCACTGCATCCAACCTCCTGATCATCGTCGTTATCGCCACCTGAGCACTCAACCGCCATGGCGGGGTCGAAGACTCCAGAATCTTACCACCCCCCAGCCTGAGCTACCCGAAACCTGCAGTTGATGCTCTCGGGTGGCCGACGCTTACCTGAATCCTGACAACGTCCAGATTCGCTAACCCAGAAAACGCAAAAAGGGCCGTCTTCCGAAGAAGACGGCCCTCTGAAGCCAATCCAAATTACTTGCGGCGGAACAGGAGCAAGCCACCGAGACCGAGCGCGGCGAGCGCGTAGGTCGAGGGCTCAGGAACAACCGCGAGGCTGAAGCTGGCGAAGTTCGCCATCGAGGCCGGAGGAGCGGGAGGCGTACCGCCACCGAGGGAGGCGATCGAGAACTCAACGCTGCCGCGGGTCAACGCAGCATCATAGGTAGCACCGGAGGTGACATCCCAAGCGCGGACACGGACTTCAGCCGTGGCACCAGGAGCGACGAACGGGATCGTCAACACGCCGCCAGAGAACAGACCGGCATTGCTGCCAGCCAAGGGAGCGACACCGGTGAAGGCAACGCCGGACTTCTGGATGCCTTCGTAGTTCCCGGTGGTCGGGTTCTTGACGAGGATGTCGACCAGGTAGTTCGCACCAGCGATGGGGGTCGTGCCATCAACACCGAACACCTTGGGGCGAGCGCCCGACAGGTTGTTGAAGTTGAACTGGCCCTGAGCGAAAAGCGAAGCCGAGGCGAGAAGCCCAGCAGCGCCAACCAACAGTTGGATTTTGTTCATAGGTGGTATCTAGTGTGGAGTCGAAAACCAGATCAGTTGATCGTGAACGACCGGGTCCAGCTCTTCGAGGTGCCGTTGTTCAGCACGAAGAAGGACTCAGCGACACCAACCGTCGGAGCATCACCCAACCAGGCGCCGAGAGCGTCGGTGGCGATGTAACCGTTGCTGTACTGATAGACAGTCTCGTCGCCGACCGGGTACTCGAGAGCGTCGAGCTTGCCAGCCTGGGGAAGAGCGGAGGAGCGGATGGACAACCCGGCAGGGATGGTCACCGAAGCGCCAACGGCAACTTCACCGACGAAGGTGATCTTCACGTCAGCACCCGAGGCCGTGGCAAAGAAGCCGCCGCCGGGGGCCACAACCACGTCTCCACCTTCGATCCACTCGCCACCGAGGGTGAGGGAGGAGGTGAAGCCGGTCGCACCGAAGTGATACAGGGTGATGTCACCGCTGATCTTGATCACCTCAGCAACCGTGTTTCCACCGTTGTTCAGGGGATTGGCGATCAGGACGAACTGATCCTTGGGCACCGTCTTGTTGACGTAGCCCACGATGTTCTTCGAGGTCGTCTGCGCGAGCAGAGAACCACCGGCCACAACTGCGGCCGCGAGGAGAAGAGCGTTAGTTCTCATGGATTGGCTAATAAACTTCCGTGTGTGATCAGAGCCTGCCGAAGTGATCCCCGTGCCGTCAACTGCATTTTTGGAAATCAACGCAGGTTTTCAATTCGGCTTTCTCTTGATCGATTTCCTCACACCCGCACTTCGCTTGCAACCTCCAATTCCAGATGGCGTTTCACCCCGCGTGCGTCATTCTCGCCCCATGTTGC
>JBIKWS010000818.1:0-7951 GCA_044356195.1 Cyanophyceae cyanobacterium | reverse complement strand
TTGTCTCATCAATGAATCGTCGTTGTGTTCCGGGCATCCGCGAACATAGCCGAAGCACAGGCAGTCCAAACTATCGGCCTCGGTTCGAGGGGGGAGAAATACTGGGAAATCAACGGTTGCTGACTCGGAAAGTTAGGCCTGAAATGGACCCGGAGATGGCCCGACCGTGAGCAAGAATGGTGTCGCCTGAAGCCGGTGGATCAGGGCTTAAACTTCCATTTTCGAGGGTTACCAGACGATTTTCCGGAACCCTTGTTTGGTGCGCACGGCAGGACTTGAACCTGCACGCCGTAAGGCACTACCACCTCAAAGTAGCGCGTCTGCCAATTCCGCCACGTGCGCGTTTTCCAAACAATTCCTTTGGGAGAGGAGCAAATGGTCGGGGCGGTGAGATTTGAACTCACGACCTCTTGTACCCGAAACAAGCGCGCTAGCCAGGCTACGCTACGCCCCGATCCGAAATGCGGGCGGAACATGAGGAACGTAGCGGAACACTGCAATGGTTTTCTCTTCGAGCAGTGAAGATTTTCCGCCCGAAGCGGGAACACGCCCTCCTTGAGTCGACCTCACGCTTGGAGTTTAAACGACATCGGCAAGATGCGAACGTGAGAAGCCCGCACGCCACAGACAGAAAATCGAAATGACCTTGAAGCCAGGGGTGAGAGGGCCTTGCCATTCTTACCGACAAGAGAAATCAGTGCAGATCCAGATGGCACATGTCTCCAACCGGGAAACGACGACCACCGTTGAAATGGGTGATAGGCAGTTAGGTGACAACATACTCGAAGCGGGAGGCGAGGAGGTCCATCCATTGGGGGGCAGGTGGTTCTCGAGGTCTCTCCTGTGGGGGAGCGTAAAATCAGTCAGCGACGGAGTATCTCCCTGTCAGCAAAACAAGACTCCAAGTTGAGGATCTTGGCGGTGGCGCTGTGGGAAGGCAATTCACTCAGGAAGTGGCACTCGCTGCGCGAATGAATGGGTCTGTGGGTGACGGGAGCCTGAAGGAACTGGTCCCGGTAGGTTCCGTCGGGGATCGAGGGAAGCCGTCGGCTCCCAAACTGCAAAAGCATAAGGTACTGCCACTCGCGTCAAGGGGGCAGGCAGGGCTCGAAGTAAAGCGGATCGTGGAGTCTGAAATCGAATAGAGGAAATTGTGGGAGACCCAGACACGGGAGGAAGCTTTGAGATAGGTGGAAAGGGTTCTGGGGGAAATCTGCGCGTCTTCGCTGGACTGCCAAAGCAGATGCAAAGGGTGGGTTTGAAGGAATGCGTGTGGTGGCACGCGGAATCCTGGGAGATCAGGAATCGACTGGGAAATGATGGATAGGGGACAGGTTTACTCAAAGGCTCTACCTGGAGTGCCAAAAGAAGGCTTTGAAATTTTTTTGAGAAAAGCGTTGCGAGTTGGTCAGCGATTCATAATCTCTGCGCTCCCGTTTCGCCGTAACAGGCGATTCGATGAGCACGGCCGATAACCAAGCTGCTCCAAGCAGCTGGGAGTGATGGCCGGGTGCACTGCAGCGAGTGCTGCGTGTTGTAGATTTGAATTTTTGCCTGTGAAAACATTTAGGCCTCTAACGCCATCGACGCGTTACATGACGTACGCGGACTTTTCGGATATTACGAAAAGTCGTCCTGAGAAAGCGCTGGTTTACACCCGCAAGCGCTCGGGTGGACGCAACTCCTACGGACGGGTTACTGCCCGGGCCATTGGTGGTGGACACAAACAGAAAGTTCGTGTTGTCGACTTCCGCCGCAGCAAACTCGGGATGGAGGCCAAGGTGGTGGCAGTAGAATACGATCCGATTCGAAGTGCGCGTCTGGCGCTCTTGGAATATTCAGATGGTGATCGACGATACATCATCTGTCCGGAAGGGCTGAAGGTTGGCACAACGTTGCTCAATGGACCGACTGCGCCACCAAGCGTTGGCAATTGCCTCCCGCTCTCCGCGATTCCTCTTGGTGTAACTGTCCACAACATCGAACTGATTCCTGGCAAGGGTGGCCAAATGGTCCGCTCCGCCGGCTCCGGTGCAACCTTGATGTCGAGGGGTGAGGGATATGCCCAGTTGCGTTTGCCCTCTGGCGAAATTCGTCGTGTTCACGAAAACTGCGTGGCGACGATCGGCCAGGTCGGAAACACCCAGCATGAAAACGTCGTCCTAGGCAAAGCCGGGCGCAGTATTCATCGCGGTCGGCGTCCAATGTCTCGCGGTATGGTTCGAAACCCTGTCGACCATCCTAACGGTGGCGGCCAAGGCAAGTCCAAGGGTGGTGGCGGACGGCAGCACCTCACATCTCCTTGGGGCTTGTTGGCAAAGGGCTATCGTACCCGTGAAAAGCGTAAGATCTCAAACCGGTTTATCCTCGTTCGCCGCGATGGTCGGCCAATGAAGCTCAAGTAAGCATATGGGACGTTCTCTCAAGAAGGGGCCTTTCGTTGACTCCCACCTTCAGGACAAAGTCCAGAAGGCGCGGGCAACCAAATCCAAAGCGCCGATCAAAACCTGGTCGAGACGGTCGACCATCACACCTGACTTTGTCGGGTTGACGGTCAACGTGCACAACGGTCGTGTTTTTAACCCTGTCTTCATCACTGAAAACATGGTTGGACACAAACTCGGGGAATTCAGCTTGACCCGGACGTTCAAGAAGCACGGCGCACACACCGCCAAGGCCGAGGCCAAATAGTAAGGAACAGCCATGGAAGTTCACGCCATCTACAAGAATTTTCGGATGTCCCCGCAAAAGGTGCGGGAAGTCGTCCGCCAAGTGCAGGGAATGAACGCAGTTCAAGCCCTCGCAGTACTCAAGGTTGTGCCGCGCAAATCTGCTCGTGCTGTCGCCAAGACTCTGCAATCAGCCATAGCCAACGCAGAAAACAATCACGGTCTGAAGGCTGAGACCCTAAAGATATCCGGAGCCTTTGCACAGACGGCTGGATCATTCAAACGCTTTATCCCAAAGGCTCGCGGCTCTGCTGGCCCCATCATCAAGCGTAACAGCCACATCAAGATCGTCCTCAGCGACAACTGATCCTATGGGCCAGAAAACAAATCCAATTGGTTTCCGCATCCCGGTCAACCACGACTGGCGATCCAAGTGGTTCGCCAACAAGAGAGACTTCAGTGGACTGCTCGTGGAAGACCAGCTGATACGGTCGATCCTCAAGAGGAAGCTTGAGAGTGCTTCCGTTCCTCGTATCAATATTGAACGCGCGGCAAACCGATGCCGTGTTACGATCTTCACTGCACGGCCTGGTGTTGTGATCGGTCGCAAAGGGTCTGAGATCGATAAGCTCAAGGAGGAGCTTTCCAAGATCACGGGCAAGGATATCTACGTCGATATCCAAGAAGTAAAACAGCCTGACTTGGATGCGCAGTTGGTGGCGGAGAACGTCGCACTCCAGTTAGAAAGACGCATTAGCTTTCGTCGGGCAATGAAGAAGGCGCTTCAGATCGCTATGGATCTGGGTGCTAAGGGAATCAAGATCAGGTGTGCCGGTCGGTTGGGCGGGGCCGAGTTGGCTCGAGTCGAGACATACCACCAAGGTAGTGTTCCGCTTCATACGCTTCGTGCGAACGTCGACTTTGGATTCGCTGAAGCTCGAACAGTGTATGGCAAGTTGGGAGTCAAATGTTGGATTTGTAAGGGTGAACCAAAGCGCGCTGAGAGGAAGCCTGAAGATCGCCGCGTGGAACCCGTCGCTCGTCCTGTTTGACCCACACGAAACCCACAATTTAGGATAAAGGATTTCAAATGGCCTTGATGCCCGCACGGGTAAAGTACCGCAAAATGCAGCGGGGAAGCAGAACCGGTCTTGCGTCCCGCGGTAATACCGTTGCATTCGGTGAATATGGATTGCAGGCCCTCGAACGTTGCTGGATGGACACCAAGCAGATTGAGGCCGCACGCGTCGCCATTACTCGCTACATGAAGAGGCGAGGTAAGGTTTGGATTCGAATCTTTCCAGACAAGAGCTTCACCAAGAAACCTCTGGAGGTACGAATGGGTACAGGCAAAGGTGGTGTTGAATCCTGGGTAGCGGTCATCCGGCCGGCAAGTGTTCTCTTTGAGATCGATGGTGTTACCGAGGCTGTCGCTCGTGAGGCGATGCGACTGGCCGCGACAAAGCTTCCGATCTCGACCAAATTCATCTCCCGACACAAGCTCGGATAATTTCTCATTCCATGGCCAGCAACGCTTTCAAAGAGATGACCGCATTAGAACTCGCCGCCAAGGGCCGCGAGCTGCGGTTGGAACTGTTCAATCTTCGACTCCAACAAGCGACAGCGCGCTTGGAGAAGCCCCACAGGATGCGTGAATTGCGCCGAGATATTGCTCGATGTGAAACTCGTCTCTCCTCACTGCGTCGTGCATCAGAAGGGAGCAAGGCCTAAACCTTGAATACATCTCATATGACAGAAATTTCCCAAGATCGAGGCCATCGCAAGGAGCGAGTTGGTGAGGTTGTCTCGAGCAAGATGCAGAAGACCATTGTTGTTCGGGTTGAGCGTCGCTTTCGGCATCCTCAATTCAAGAAGGTCGTCACTGCGTTCAAAAAGCTCTATGCACACGATGAGTCCAACGTGGCAAAGGTCGGTGACCTAGTTCGCATTCAGGAGACACGTCCACTATCCCGCACCAAGTGCTGGCGGTTGATGGAAGTCTTGAATCCTGATGGATCCTCCAAGACGACTTGAGAGAGACGATCAGACATAAGGGAGTCATACCATGCTTCAAATTCGATCAAGTCTCGATGTAGCCGATAACACCGGAGCCAAGGTTGCTTGGACTATCGGTGTCCTGGGTAAGAATCAGCGCTACGCTCGCGTCGGCGATATCATTAAAGTGCACATCAAGGAGGCCGCTCCAGATGGATCCGTCAAGAAGGGGGATGTTTGCACGGCTGTTGTTGTCCGAACAAAGGCACCGATTCGGAGATCCGATGGTTCTTACCTGCGCTTTGACCGCAACGCGATTGTCATCATTAATGCTGAGGGTGAACCAAAGGGGACCCGCATTTTCGGACCAGTGGCGAGAGAGCTTCGTGAAAAGAGGTTCATGAAGATCATTTCTCTCGCTCCGGAGGTCATCTAAGTTTCGATGCTCAGGAATGCTATGGCCAAGTCTCATGTCAAGAAGGGTGACGAGATCGTCGTCATCGCCGGATCGGCCAAAGGCCGCCGGGGCACGGTAACCAAGGTGTTGCCAGCCAAAGAGTTTGTCATCGTTGAGGGCAACGATGAACGTTCCAAGACTCAAGAAGATCGCGCCCGCCTCGTAAAGCCTGTGCTGCATTACTTGCGCAAAAGCCAGCAGAACCCACAAGGGGGTGTGTTGTGGCTTGAGGGCCCCGTGCACATTTCGAACGTGATGAAGGCGGACGAGTTCGACCGTCGCCGAACCAAGAAATCCGCCAAGAGCTAAATCATGAAGCCACGACTCCAAGAGAAGTACGAAAAGGATGTCCGCCCTGCGCTGGTAGCTAAGCTCGGGTACACCAATGTCCATCAGGTTCCGAAGATCGAGAAGATCGTCGTAAACATGGGCGTGTCTACCTCGCGCGAGAAAGGTGCTTTGGAAGAGGCGGTAAAGGATATGGGCGCTATCACTGGTCGGAAGCCGGTGATCAGCAAAGCCAAGAAGAGCGTCGCAAGCTTCAAGCTTCGAAAAGGTCAATCTGTGGGTTGCCGCGTGACGCTGCGGCGGGAAGTCATGTACGAGTTCTTCGACCGATTGGTCGCTACCGCACTTCCACGCATCAGGGACTTCCGTGGCATCAGTCCTCGTCAATTTGACGGGCGAGGCACGTATTCTCTTGGATTACCGGATCAGACCATTTTCCCTGAAATTGAACTGGATAAGATCAAGTTTAATCAGGGTATGGATATCACGATTGTAACGACCGCTGAGACGGATGCGGAAGCGCTTGATTTGCTTCGACTCATGGGCATGCCGTTCTCCAAGTAATCAACTATTTCACTATTATGGCCAAGAAATCCTGGCTCGCTCGGGACAAAAAGAAAGCTGCTACAGTCAAGAAGTATGCAGCCATCCGCGCCGAATTGAAGGCGAAGGGAGATTACGCCGGGCTCAGTGCTCTGCCCAAGAACGCCAGTCCTGTTCGTGTGGTTAATCGCTGCAAGATCAGTGGTCGGCGTCACGCATTCATACGAAAGTACGGTGTTTCGCGCCTCACCTTTCGTGAATTGGCTCTGACCGGCCAGATTCCAGGAGTTATCAAGGCTAGTTGGTAAGGAGATTACGAAATGCACGACCCGATTTCAGACTTGCTGACACGTATCCGGAACGCCGGAATGGCGCGTCATGCCAAGGTCACCATGCCCTATTCCAAACTCAAAGCTTCCGTCGCACAGATCCTCCATCAAGAAGGATATGTCGCTGAAGTTGGTGTAGAAGGTGGGCCCAAGAAGGCTCTGACCTTGGCTCTCAAGTACGACGGACGTCGCCCCGTGATTGCTGGGCTTCGCCAGATTTCTACGCCAGGGCTCCGTCGCTACGTTCGCAGTACGGAAATCCCGAGGGTTCTTGGTGGGATGGGAGTGGCTATAGTTTCAACTTCGAAGGGTGTCATGACAGGGTCCGAAGCCAAAAAGCAGAATTTGGGCGGAGAACTCGTCTGTTACATTTGGTAAGGAGCTTGTATGTCAAGAATTGGAAAAATGCCGGTGGATGTCCCGGCCAAGGTCAAAGTTACCGTCCAAGGTTCAATCGTCAGCGCCGAGGGACCGAAGGGTAAATTGAATCTTACACTTCCTCCTAGCACCTCAGCTAAAGTTGTTGGTAGTCAAGTGAACCTGACTAGGCAAGGAGAGGGTGCCGAAGCCAAAGCGATGCACGGTTTGGCGCGTGCCTTGGTCAATAACATGGTACGTGGTGTCAACGAGGGATACCAAAAGAAGTTGGAAATTCAGGGCGTTGGTTTCAAGGCCGCCGTGCAGGGTAGTCTGATCAATCTTTCACTCGGGTATAGCCATCCTGTCTTGTATCCAATCCCGGCCGGAATCAAAGTTGTGGTCGAGGAGAACACCAAGATTACGATCGACGGATGCGACAAAGAGGTCGTTGGTCGTGTCGCTGCGGAAGTTCGCAGCTACTACCCTCCTGAGCCTTACAAAGGCAAAGGTGTTCGATATGCAGGCGAGCAGGTTGTTCGCAAGGAAGGCAAGACAGTCCAATAATCCAATCTTTCATCCCTTCCCTCACAATGAGATCCGAGAAAAAGCACTCCCTGGCCCTACGCCGCCGGTGGCGCGTTCGTCAGAAGGTAACTGGTACTTCAGCTCGCCCCCGAATGGCGGTCAAGTTCACTGGAGCTCACATCTACGTACAATTCATTGACGATGGCGTGGGTAAGACTCTCGCCTCTGTCGGTACCCGGGACAAAGCTGCTCCCAAAGAGATCAAGGGCGCAAACGTTTCAAACGCCTTGTTGGTTGGCAAGCGAGCCGCAGAAGCAGCAAAGGCTCAGGGCATCGAGGCTGTCGTTTTTGACAAGGGAGCGGCCCGTTATCATGGCAAGGTTAAGGCCTTGGCGGACGCTGCTCGCGAAGCTGGTCTGAAATTCTGATCTGGAGGTTTAAAGTGGCTGAAGACAACGAAAGCAAGGGTCAGGCAGCACCGGCTGCGGCAGCGGTTCCCACCGCTGCAGTTACACAGAATCCCCCCTCGTACTCTGGGCGATCCGATCGTAATGATCGGGGCGAAAGGCCTCGGCGGCGACGTGGCCCCGATTCTGATGGAGACTCTCGACGAGATGACTTGGTTGAGAAGGTCATTTTCATCAATCGCTCGGCAAAGGTGGTCAAGGGGGGACGCCGTTTCAGTTTCAGCGCCCTTGTGGTCGCTGGCGATCGACAGGGTCGTGTGGGCCTTGGGCTTGGAAAAGGAACCGAGGTATCGGACGCCATCCGCAAGGGCGGCGACG
>JBIKWS010000141.1:0-7955 GCA_044356195.1 Cyanophyceae cyanobacterium | reverse complement strand
TTTTCACCCTTACCGCAGATCGCGAACGACCCGCGGCGGTTTGTTTTCTGTGGCACTGTCTGTCGACCCGCCCTTGTGGACGGATCTCCCGCGTGTATCCCCGGCGGTGCCGGGGTTACGCGGCCCCGTGCCCTGGAGAGTTCGGACTTTCCTCCCGCAGCGGTGCTGCGAGCGACCTTCCGCCCCCCCGGAACCGCCGACACCCTAGACCGCAAATCCGCACAAAGAAGGTGAAAGTTCGATTTCTCCATTCTTCCTGCCGCACTTTCCCCTGCCCCTCCGGACGAACGGGGCGGCGACGTCCTCGTCGCCCCATCCGAAAGCCATTCCCGAGGGCGATGAGGACATCGCCGCCCCGGAACCGTCCGGATGCGCCCATCCTTCATGGATCTCCTTGGTTGTTGGTTCCGGACCGGATTCCCGATTCAATCCGCCCGCGTCATCGCAATGGGAACACCCCACTTACTTCCGTCGCTGGCCCGTGCCGTGCGAGGTCTCTCGGCCCTTTTCTGGGGGCTGCCCCTCGCGCTGCTCGCGTGCGTCAAGACCGCCATGGGCGATTCCTGGCGGGCGTTTGGCACGTGGGGTTCCCCGCTCTTCCGCAACCAGGGTTGGACCGGGTTCCTCATCGATCTCATCCAGGCCTGCCTTCCCGCGACTGCCGCCCTCATCCTTCTCCTTTACGGCCTGCGGAACCTGGCCCGCTTCCAATCCCAGGAACGCATCTGGATCGGAGCCCTCGACCGCGCCACCATCCTCAACAGCCTCCTCCTCGCCCTTGTCCCGTTCGCCCACTGGTGGAGCATCCGGCCCTTCGACCCGTTCTACACCCAGAGCCTCGGCCTGATGATCTTCTCCGGGATCGGCTTCATGATGGCCATCAACCGCGTGCTCCTCCGCCTCGCCGCCATGCTGCCCGACGAGGTGCTGCGCTCCGACACCCGCCTCTTCAGCCAGGTCAACGCCGGCCTCATCGGCCTGCTCGGCGTGCTCATCGCGACGCAGATCCTCGCCCAGTCCCGTCCCGGGTGGGTGCCTTTGATTGTCCAGACCCTCCTCTCCGAACTCGGCGAATCCGGGAACTGGCTCTTCGTCATGCTCGCGCTCGTCCCGCTCGCCCTCACCATGACCCTCCTCTGGAAGGCCAAGGAAGCCATCGTCGCCAGCGTGTTCCGCCCGGGTGCCTGAGCGGCGCTGCCCGGCGTTACCGACGCTTCCGGCGTTCCCGGATCCGTTCCTCGCGCTCCTGCTCCGTCTTCGAGGAAAACCGGAACAGCGACCACCCATACTCGTGCGTGGCGGGATCGATGGATGTCCGCGGACGTGTCACCCCACCATTCGACCGGAGGGACGACGGCAGGTCCTGCTCCAACCGATGTTGCTCGTCGAACGCCGGGGCCACGTCCCGGTAATGCTTCGGCAACGGCGCGAAGGGATCGAACAGATCTGCCAACGCCCGCAACGATCGATCCCGGGCCACCTGCCGCAACGGACTGCCCGCCTCCTCCACCGTCAGCGGCCGCAGGCTGTCCTTCGTGCGCTCATCCAACGCTTCCTGCGTGCCGCGATTGATCAGCTCGGATCGATCGCGGGTCGCCATCTCCTGCAGCACTTCCACCGCGGGTTGGGCCATCACCGGATCGCCCAGCGGAACCGAGATCGAGGGGGACTGGTTCGTGATCGTTCCGGCAACCACCGCGACCGGAGTCGCTATCGCAGGAACCGAAACGACGGGCACAATGCTCGTCGCCTTTGGTGTGGCCACCGGCCGCACCACCTCTTGCGCCCGACTTTCCAAAAACCCGGCCCCTGACAGCGCCAGACCGAGCCCCATCGCCCTCCAAGCACCTCCCACGTGCTGGCACCCGGGCCAGACCACCGCGACTTGCCGACCGACCGCAGCCATCGTTCGTGGAGTGTTCATCGGAGGGGTTCCTTCCGTCACTGAAACCAGGGATTGTGTGCCCGTTCCGCACCCACCGTGGTGAGGGGACCGTGGCCGGGACAAATCAGCGTCCCGGCAGGCAATGAGAAGATCTGCTCCCGGATCTTCTGCCGCGCAAGATCGAGATTTTCCCGAGCGCCACCGATGGACCCCGCGAAGATCGCGTCGCCCACCACCGCCACATGAGGCGCGTCCTCCGGCCAGTTGCCGATCACGTAGGTGATCCCGTCCTCGGCGTGGCCCGGTGTGTCGCGGTTGGTGATCCGCAGGCTTCCCAGGTTGATGAAGTCGTTCGCCCGAACACGATGCTCGACCGGCGCGTTCTTCGATCCCGAATGCAGCCGAGCCTTCGGATGGCGCTCACGGATCGGTCCCAGCGCCGCGATATGGTCCGCGTGCGAATGCGTGATGAACACATGCTTCAGCGTCAGGCCCTCGGCCTCGATGCATGCCAGGATCGGCGCGGCATCGAATCCGGTATCGAACACCGCGGCTTCCCGCGTCACCTCGTCCCAGACGAGGTAGGCGTTCACCGTCATGTCATCGCCCGCCGTCGTGAACACCCGCAACTCACACCAACCCGCCAGATCCACCGCGCCCGGACGCCACCCGTCGTGCTGCCGCTCCAATCTCCCCGCCTCCAACGTCAGTCGGCTGCACAGGTCCGCCCACCGCAATCCAGCCGGCGCGCGCCCACTCGATTCAAACTGCTGGTACGCCTCCACGGCCACGCCCGCCAGTCCTGCCGCCTCCTCCAGCGAGACCTGGGTCGAAATCCGCGCCTTGCGCACAATGTCACCGATAGAGTCTTCGAGGTTCATTTGTATCCCCAAGTGGGCCACGTCCACGCACCGGACGCAATCGGTTGGGAGCGTTTGAAACTGAAAGCTTGGAACTCTCGACCGCTCAACGTTCCATGGGATAATCATGTCCTTCCCCTCCATTCCACGCCGGACTTTCCTGCGTCAGGTCGCCGTTGCCGCCGTCGCCTTCCCCATGGTCTCACGCCTCCGCGTCCTCGGAGCCAACGGCCGTCTCAACATTGCCGCCGTCGGCGTCGGTGGTAAGGGCTGGACAGACGTCAACAAGGTCGCCAGCCAGAACATCGTCGGCCTCTGCGACGTCGACAGCGGGCGCCTCGGCCAGGCCGCTGCGAAGTTCCCCTCGGCAAAGAAGTCCGCCGACTGGCGCCAACTCTTCGACACCCTCGGCAACGGGTTCGATGCCGTCACCGTCTCGACCCCGGACCACATGCATTTCCCGCCCGCGATGGCTGCGGTCCGGTTGCGCAAACACGTGTATTGCCAGAAGCCGCTGACCCACACCGTCTGGGAGGCACGCCAACTCACCGAGGCCGCCCGCAAGGCCAAGGTCGCCACCCAGATGGGCAATCAGGGCATGGGCCACGGCCCCCTGCGCCGCGAGGCCGAGATCGTCCGCGCCGGTGCCCTCGGCACCGTCCGCGAGGTCCACCTCTGGACCGATCGCCCCGGCAACTTCTGGAGACAGGGCCTCCACCGTCCCGCACCCGGCGGCAATCCGCCCAATTCCCTCGCGTGGGACCTCTGGCTCGGGGTTGCCCCGAAGCGTCCGTACGCCCCGGGTTACCATCCGTTCGCGTGGCGCGGATTCTGGGACTTCGGCACGGGTGCCCTCGGCGACATGGGCTGTCACCTGTTCAACATCCTCGCCCTCGCCTTCGAGATCCGGAACCCCACCTCCGTTGTCGCTGAATCCGCCGGCAACACCGACGAATCCGCCCCGCTGTGGTCGGTCGTCACCTACCAGTTCCCCGCCCAGCACCGGCAACCCGCGATGAAGGTGGTGTGGTACGACGGCGGCAAACGCCCCGCTTCCGAACTCGCCGGCGGCATGATCCGCGAGGGCAACGGGGTCATCCTCATCGGCGACAAGGACACGCTCGTCACTTCCTACGAAGGCGGCGGACGTCTCCTCAGCGGCACGCCCATCGACCGCTTCAAGTCCGCCCCCGAACTGTTCGCCAAGCACGCGGACTGGGAACAGGGCCACTACGACGAGTGGATCGCCGCCTGCAAGGGCGGCCCCAAGGCCCCCTCGAATTTCGATATCGCCGGTCCTGTCACCGAAGCTGTCCTTCTCGGAAACGTCGCCATCCGGTCCGGCCGCCGCATCCAGTGGAACGCCGCCAAACTGACCACCGGCGACCCCGCCACCGACGCCCTCCTCGGCAAATCCTATCCCACCGGCTGGCGGGTCTGAGCGGGTTCACGGGGTTTCGGTCGCTTTCTCCGCCATCCCGAAGGGATGCCAGCAGGTAGCCCGGGGTCGCGAAGCGCACCCCGGGTTTTGTCGTTCAATGACAACAACCCCGGAGGGGTTGAAGAAGGCCTCCCTCCCCTCCGGGACCCGAATCAGACCACACGCGCACGGACCCGTCCGTGCCGTGCGTGACCCCTCACTTCTTCTTCTTCGCCCCCTTGGCCGCAGGAGCAGGCGCAGGAACCGGGGCCGGAGCCGCCGTTTCCTGCATCGCCTCGAACACCTTGCCGACCATGTCCTTGCCCGGGGTCAACGTCTTGCCACCCGGCTTCCACTTCGCCGGGCAGGCCTCCGAGGGATGCTTGGCGAGGTACACGTTGGCCTCGGTCTTCCGGAGCAGTTCGTCGGCATTGCGCCCGACGTTGTAGAAATTGATCTCGCTCGAAACCAACAAGCCGGCCGGGTTGATGATGAACGTCCCGCGCAGCGCCAGACCCGAGCCCTCGTCATACACGCCGAACAGCTTCGAGATCTTGCCGGTCGGATCCGCGGCCATCGTGTACTTCACACCGGCCAGCAGCTTCTCCGATCCCAGCCACGCCAGATGCGCGAACTTGGTGTCCGTCGACACACCCACCACCTCGGCACCCAACGCCGCCAACGCCGCATGCTTCTCCGCCAGGTCCGCCAGCTCCGTGGGACACACGAAGGTGAAGTCGGCCGGATAGAACACCAGGACCGTCCAACGGCCCGCCGCCTGCGTGGCCGCCAGCGAGAACTTGCCGAAGTCACCTTCGGACGGATCGTAGGTTTCCAATTCAAACGCGGGCACCGGTTGGCCAACACGCACCAGGGTCAGATCACTCATGAGTCAGTTTCCTTTGTCGTAGGTTTCGAAATGTCCCGTGTGAAGTAGCAGCTTCCTGAAAACCCGCAAACGGGGAGACAGGGGTTTCACGCTTCAACCCAGACGTCAGCCGTGGGTCTCCCACGTGTTGAAGTACCAGCCCTTCGCCAGATTCCGGTTTCCTCCAGTGGACCACGCGGGAATGCTCCCCACACCACCGCCATGACCGAGAAACAGAAGATGCTGCACCTCCCTTTCCTCCTCCTCTTCCTGGTCCTGGGCTCACACCTCTGCGCCCAGACCCCTGCCCAGGTCTCCATCCGTCTCACCCATCCCGCGGGCTCCGCCCGCTGGGAGCGTCAACCCGACATCCCGCTCTCCGGTTCCGCCCCTTCCACCGGCAAGAACGAACGCATCGACATCGACCCCGGCACGCAATTCCAGTCCATGGAGGGCTTTGGGTTCACCCTCACCGGCGGCAGCGCCCAACTCCTCCGCCGGATGTCCGCGCCGGCCCGCGCCCAACTCCTTCGCGAACTCTTCGCCACCGACGGCACCAACATCGGGGTCAGCTTCCTCCGCATTTCCGTCGGAGCCTCCGACCTCAACGATCGCATCTTCACCTACAACGACCTGCCCAAGGGACAAACCGATCCCGAGATGAAGCGCTTCAGCCTCGACCCGGATCGTGCCGACCTGCTCCCCGTCCTTCAGGAGATTCTCCACATCCAACCCACCCTGAAGATCATGGCGTCGCCCTGGACCGCGCCGTCGTGGATGAAGACCGAGTTCGATTCCAAGGGCGGGAGCCTGGAACGCGAATGGTTCGGTGCCTATGCCCGCTACCTCACGACCTACGTCCGGGCCATGCAGAAGGAGGGCATCCAGCTCCACTCCCTCACCATCCAGAACGAACCCCTGAACGCGGACAACAACCCCAGCATGTACATGTCCGCCGCCGACCAGACCGTCTTCATCCGCGATCACCTTGGCCAGGCCTTCCAATCCGCCAGCCTAACCACCCGCATCGTCTGCTACGACCACAACGCCGACCAACCCGACTACCCCCTGACCGTCCTCGCCGATCCCCAGGCCAAGGCCTTCGTCGAGGGCTCCGCCTTCCACCTGTACGCCGGCCAGATCGAGGCCATCGAACAGGTCCACACCGCCCACCCCGACCGCAGCCTCTACTTCACCGAGCAGTGGACCGGTGCCCCGGGAAACTTCGCCGGCGACCTTTCCTGGCACATCCAGCACATCCTCGTCGGGGCCAGCCGACACTGGTGCCGCGCCGTCCTCGAATGGAACCTCGCCGCCGATCCCAACAACCGTCCACACACCGACCGCGGCGGATGCGAGCGTTGCCTCGGTGCGTTGACCCTCGACGGCGACAAGGTCGTCCGGAACACCGCCTGGTACGTCATCGCCCACGCCTCCCGCGAAGTCCGCCCCGGCTCCGTCCGCATCGCCTCCACGGCCAGCAAGACGGTCCCGAACGTCGCCTTCCAGACCCCCGACGGCCGTTACGTCCTCATTGCCCTGAACCCGGGAAAATCCCCCCGCACCCTCGACGTCCGCACCGGCATCCACGGCTTCACCACCACCCTCCCCGCGGGCGCCGTCGCCACCTGCACTTGGCCGGGAAAGCGCTGAACAGGAGTTCTGGTTGACCGGGAAAGTTCCGGCAGTCTACCTAAGCTTCAGAATTCATCGTCACTGCGGAAGCATTACCCCCACCCACAACGCCACCCACAGCTCCATCCACATGCATACCGAAATGATCGCTCCCACGCCCCTCACGACGCCCACCTCCGCCACACCGGCACCGGCCCACATCATCCCGCAGGAAGCCTTCAACTGGTACGACGAGTACGCCCACGGGATCATCGATCGCCGCACCTTCATGACCCGTCTCGGCACCCTCACCGCCACCGGGCTGACGATGTCCGCCCTCCTCGGCGCGCTCATGCCCGAGTACGCTCAGGCCGAACAGGTGTCCTTCAATGATCCCGATATCAAGGGCCGCTATGTCACCTTCCCCTCGCCGCAAGGCCATGGCGAGGGACGCGGGTATCTGGTCACCCCCACGAAACCTGTCGGGAAGCCCGGACTGATCCTGGTCGTCCACGAGAACCGGGGCCTGAACCCGTACATTGCCGACGTCGCCCGTCGCGCCGCCAAGGCCGGATTCATCGCCTTCGCCCCGGACGCACTGCATCCCAAGGGCGGATACCCCGGCAACGACGACGAAGGCCGTGCGCTTCAGTCGTCCCTCGACCGCGCCAAGATCGAACAGGACTTCATCGCTGCCGCGCGTTTCCTGAAGACCCACGAAGCCGGGAACGGTCGGCTCGGTGCGGTCGGGTTCTGCTTTGGCGGCTACATTGTCAGCATGCTGGCGGCGACGATCCCCGACGCCCTCAACGCGGGTGTTCCCTTCTATGGCACCCCGGCGGCGAAGGAGGTCCGGAAGAACATCAAGGCCCCGCTGCTGGTGCAGCTCGCCGAGCTAGACGACCGCGTGAACGCCGCTTGGCCGGAGTGTGAAGCCGACCTGAAGGCCGCGGGCGTGGACTACACGTTGCACCGCTATCCGAAGTGCAACCACGGCTTCCACAACGATTCAACGGCCCGTTACGACGCCGAGAACGCACAACTCGCCTGGGACCGCACCCTCGCCTTCTTCCGCAAGCACCTCACCACCCCCGCCTGAACCCGCTCCAGGCAGGAAAGATCTCGCGCAGAGGGGCAGAGACGCCGAGGGAGACAGGATCCACGGGATGCATGCGCGGTGTGCTCCGAGTCCGGGCTCGCCTCGCAGATTGAAAATGAGTTTTCAATCTGCAATTTGATCGCTCGCACCGTTCAGCCCCAATTGCTTCAGCGGCTCACCAGCGAGCCCGCTGCCGCTCTTCTTGGTCC
>JBIKWS010000140.1:0-7968 GCA_044356195.1 Cyanophyceae cyanobacterium | reverse complement strand
CTTCACCTGCGCGACGCGGGAACACGTGGGTGAACGGTGTGCCGGTTTCGCCGGCATGACAGCCATTGCAGGTGTTCAACGAGAACTTGTGCCGCACCGGCGTCGGGATGCTCGAAGCCGCGGGAGGCGGGCCGTCCCAGAAGAACCGGTCGGTGGGCATGGGCGCGTTGCCGCCGAGGAAGGGAACGCGGGGCTTGCCCGGCGTCTGCCATTCCAGGGGCACGACGTGTGTTTCGCTGAGGATGGCCGCCGCGTTCATGGCCGCATACTCGGCGATGATCGGACGGAAGTTCTGCTCGAAGTCCGGCGTCTGCTTGGCCGTGACCTGACGCAGCTGTCCGGCGTCGCTGTCCGACGCGAACAATCGCCACTCACGCATGTCCCACGGCTCGCGGAGGAGTTCGTTCACGCGCAGCTGACTGAGTGCGCTCAGGTTGGGACGGCGGCTGGGATCGGCACCGGCGGTCGCGAACTGGTCGGTGAGCTTTTGGAGCTCGGCATTGAATGCGGGACCGAACGGGATGCGTGAGAGGTTGTACCAGGCGAGACCCCAGTCCTTGATCTCGCCGCAGCTGGTCTTGGGCACGCAGTACTCGAAGATCACGGTGAACTGCGCTGCATCGCAGTTGTTGGTGTTGCCCGGATCACCGCCGCCGTAGCCGCCACCGGTGCCCGTGCCGCCGCCGCTGCCATTGCCCGGCGCAAAGGCATTCGGAATGAGGCCGAAGACAAAGCGCGCCTCGCCGCCAACGCAGCTCGGGTTGCAGGGGTCCTGCTGCGTGGTGCCGCCGTAGCCCGGGTTTCCGCGCAGGTCGACGCGGTTCACGATCGCCAACAGGCGGAAGGGCGCGATGGCGAGATCCAGAGGCTTGTCCGGTCCACCCGAGGCCAGTTCCCACTGGTGGATGACCTGCGCGAGGATCTCAGGATTGCGATTGGTGACGGTGTCGAAATTGATGACCTGATCCGTCTGCCACGAGCGCAGCCAGCGGCGTGTGAAGTCGCCCGGGCGGATGCCGGTGACGGGCTCGTTGCACATGTCGATCATCAAGCGGCCAAAGGTCCACGGCGCGAGCTTCGATCCACGACCAGAACACACATCGAAGGTGCGGCTCGGGTCCTCGACCACGGAGAGGTCGGTCACCAGGAGGCTCTTGGGCCAGATGACCGGGCGCTGGATCAGGTCGTTGATGTTGGTCTGCGCGCCGGGATCGATGCCGGGGGTGATGACGATGTTCGTGCAGGAGATGTTGGTGCGAAGGCCATCGAACGGGACGAGGACGATCCGCTCGATGAGGTTGGTGAACGGACGCGGCTCGATCACCGGTTCATCCACGGTTCCCACCTGGATCTCCTTCAACTCCACGTTGGTCTTCCCGACCTGGACGATGATCACGCCGGGGACGAGCACCACGTTCGTCTCGAAGCACGGAATCTCGATCTGGACGACGTTGGTACGCACCACCGGTTTCGGCGGAAGGTCCGGGAACTTCGGGTCCGACACGAAGTTCGTGAATACGATGTTCGTCACCGCCGGGCAGAACTTCGAAAGGATGTTCGTCGAAAGGATGTTCGTGGGAACCTCCACGGGCGTGAACACGACGTTCGTCACGAACACATTCGAGAACACCGGCTTCACGATCACGTCGACCACGACATTCGAGATCACCACCACCGGATCGAACACGACATTCGTGAGCGTGCCGGTGAACGGCACGAGGTTCGTGGTGCAGACTTCCTTGAGCAGGATCGGGAGGCTTCCTTGCACCCCCGCGAGACGGCCCGGCCGGACCCCGCCCTGCGGCGCGATCGGTGACGGATGCACGGGGATGGCGTCGCCGCGGTTGAACGCCGCGAGGTCGAACAGTCCCGGCGGACGCGCATCCACGATGCTGCGCCCGTCGAACGTGCCGAACACCTTGAATTGCTGGGTCAACTCCGTGACGAACTGGTTCGCGCCTTCGAGCTCGCCCACATCAAAGAACAGCCCGCCCGTGAACACGCCGTCACCCGCCGTACGGTCTCCGTCCTTGCCCTCGTCGTTCAACTGGATGACGTCGCCATCCAACAGCAACGGAAAGTTCGTGGGCGGGTTCTGCCCAGGTTCCAACCGCGCTTCCAACACCACGTTGCCCCGTGGGTGCGTACCCCGACGCAGGGCCGCCGACTGGATGACGAACGGTCGCTTCGGATCACCGCCCACGATGGGATGTGGTTCGCCGGCAATGCCGTTGTCGAGCACGCGGAAGAACAGGTTGCCTTCCCGAAGTGCGGGGACACTCGCCGAACTGTTACGGCTCTTCGGTGCGTTGACGGTTGTCCAGGGACCGTTCGGTGTCGGCGCCACCTGAAGGTCGCCGCCGGCATCCCAGTTGAAGTGGACCTGATCGCCCTCGAAGCGGGGCGGTGTGATACGGGGACCGCCCGGCTCGGGACGGGCGAGGAGGTCCGGTGCCCAGGCCGCGGCAAGCGCGACGACGGCGAGGGCCCGGCAAAGGGCCTGCGTGGATTTCATAGGAGGGAGACGTTGGTGCGCCGGGGGACAGTGGATGTCCCGGCGGGAGACAGCTCACGCGGGGCTCAACCTTCCCGCGTGTCTGTCGCAATCACTCCCAAGCAATCCGGATACCGTTCGCAAAGATGCAACCGGAACGGCGTGCCAGACGTTACCGCCCGCTCAGCGCAGCAGCGCCGAGGTCGGCAGGGATGCGCGTGGCATGGACGCCTTCAGCCGTTGCGCCAACCGGCCCGGATCTTCCCAGAACCCGCCCTCGCATGATAATGGCGCCAACGGTTCACCCTCCGTCCCGACGGAAAGCAGGCGGGCACTTGTACCCGTCTGCACCAACAACGCCTTCCGTCCCGGTTGCGCCTTCAGGTTCCGCACCGGCGTCGACCCCGGGATTCTCCCGACTTCCCGCCAGGTCGGAACATTCAGGAACCGCACCATCCCATCCCGTCCCCCCGCCACCAGCGTCTTCCCGTCCGGCATGAAGGTCAGCGCACTCATCGCTCCCGGCTGCACCGCGACCTCTACGGGACGACTCCTCTGTGGAAGATCCTGGACCGTCAGGCTGCCCGATTCGAACCCCGCCACCGCAAACCGCCCATCCAGCGAGAACGCCATGGCCGTGACTGTGCCGGTTCCGATGTGGAACTGTTCTCCGCAACCCACCTCGTACACTCCGGCCCCGCCCGCCGTCGAAAACAGGATCCAACGGCCATCAGCGGAAATGACGAAGCTCCGGATGTTGGCCACCGGACCGGGGAGTTCCTGTCCGGTGCCCCCATGGAACAACCGCAGCCGCCCATCCGAACCCAGGCACGCGAAGAAGCTGCCATCCGCGGCCACCTGATCCGGCACGCCACCCGGCGATGGATTGACCCGGAAGGAAGTGATGGGACGGTTCTCGTTCAGTTCCCACACTTCGAGATGGCCGTCTGCGAACCACTGCAACGACCGCGCTGCGTTGGGTGCCAGATGCACCGTGCGCCCGGGGACGCGGATCGGCGATGCCTGCGGATCGCGGGTCGGCCAGAGTTGGCTTGACCATTCGGTCCCCGCCTGGGACGGGATCGCCAACCAGCGTCCGTCGGGCGAGAAGACAGGCTCGCCGGCCGCTCGTGCCGGGGAGAAATCCCGCCAGCCTTGGGAGATGTCCGCCCCCTCCCATGCCCAGCGCCGCAACGAACCGTCGCGCGAAATGGTCAGGACTCCCTGCCCGGATGGAAGAAAGCGGACCTGGTTCACCCGGTCCTCGTGCCCCACGAGAACGCCGCTGACGGACCAGTCGGGCGCCGTCCGCAGGATGAGTCGAGAGTCGTTCGCTGCGCATTGGACGAGACGTTCGCCCTCGGCATCCATGAACAAGCGCAAGCCGTCGGAAGCCGGGAGGCGTTCCTCGTGTTCGATCCGTTGGCGGACGCAATCCTCCACGCGAAGCATTCCCTTCGCGTCCAATGTGGCCCGACGGCGGGTTCCCGCAGATCCCGACATCGCCTTCCAATCGGATCCTGGGCTGCGCATCGGGTCGCCCATTTCGATCGCGCCCGATTCCGACCATTGCCAGATCGAGTCCGACGCCGATCGCCCTCGGAGGATCCCGTCCCTGCCCCACTCGATTCCAAAGCGAGCCGGATGTGGAACCGAGGCGACCTCAGTCCGGTCGTCCAATTTCCAGATCCGGACAATCGACTTGGAAACCTCCTCGCCCACCACGGCGGCAATCCGTGCACCCACAGGATCGATGGCGAGGTCGAGTCCCTGTCTGCGGGTCAGCATCCGAAGATGCCCGGACGTGGGATGAACGCTGTACACACCCACGTCATCTGCGATCCACACCTCTTGCTGGCCCGAGGCCGTTGCGATCCGTCGTCCGCGTACTGGACCGGGCAGTCGGTGCTCTGCCAGCAGAAGGCCGCCACCTGCCGGGATCATTCGGAGATGATTGGCCGTCACGAACAGGATCGAACGGTGATCATCGGAAAGTGCTGCATCGAGGATCGGGTCCTTGCCATCCCAGAGCACGCGTCCGCCTGTACCCGTGCATTGCTGGCGCAGCAGGAACCATTCGAAGCCACGGTGATCCATTTCAGGCGTTGCCCTGTTCGCGCCGTCGAGGAGCTTGATGGCCACGCGGGTGTCCCCTTCGGCGAGTGCCCGACCGGCTTGGTTCACATCAGCGATGTACCGGTTGAGCTCAGTCTCCGAGCGCTGGGCCTGTGCCTGCAGGCGGGTTTGGTTCCGGTGTCGGTCGAAATGAACCCATCCAAGAAGAAGGACGGAACCCAGTGCCATGGAGATCAGGGTCAGGATCGCCATAGCGGGCTCACGGCGTCCCCAGTGCCAGCTGCGTCGCAGGAGGCCTGGGGCCCGGGTGTCCGTTGGTTGACCCCGGAGCACCCGTTCGAGTTCGGTGGCAAGCAACCGGGCGGACGCGAATCGATGCGAAGGTTCCTTCGCCAGACACCGCAGGATGATCTCCTCCAGATCAGTCGGGACGGAAGGCTGGAGCTCGCGAGGTCGGACAGGAGGTGCGGTGAGCACCTGTTGCAGTGTGGCGGAGATCGACCCGCCATGGAATGGGGGGCGACCTGTGACTGCGTAGTAGAGAAGGCTTCCCAGCCCGTAGATGTCCGTACGGACTCCGATGCTTCGGGCGCGGCCCGATACCTGTTCCGGCGCCATGAAGCACGGGGATCCCAGGACTTCGCCCGTTTGCGTCAGCTGACCTTCCACGCCCATCTGCCGGGCCAGGCCAAAGTCCGTGATCCGGGGCTCGCCGCTGGGTGACACCAACACATTGGAAGGTTTCAGGTCCCGATGCAGGACTCCGAGGTCATGGGCATACTGAACCGCCAACGCGACTGTCCGGACCATCTGCGCGGCCTCCCGGTACGGCAGGGGACGTTCCCGCGCATAGGTCCCGAGATCCTGTCCCGCGACGTAATCCATCGAGTAGTACGGGATGTCGTCCTGCTCGCCGACTTCATGGATGGCGACGATGTTGGGGTGTTGGAGACGGCCGGCGAATCCCGACTCCGCACGGAAACGCGCGAGACGCAACGGATCGGCGGCGAGGTCGGGAGGCAGGAGCTTGATGGCAACGTGCCGGCCCAGCGACCGCTGGACGGCAAGCCACACGACACCCATCCCGCCCCGGGCAATCTCCCGGATCAGTTCGTAATCTCCAAGACGCTTGGGCAGCGCCTGTTCTGTCGGACGGTTCTTGCGCGCGGCGCCGCCGCCCAGATCCATTCGCGCCGCCGCCAGCATGCATCCTGGGCAGAGCTGACTGGACCCGGGAACTGGCGAATGCTCCCAGACGCCGCCGCAGCGCAGACACCGACCTGTTTCAACCGTGGGCATGGTGTGTGTGGGACCATCCCGGCGGGCAATGAACCCTCCGGGATGCCCGTCAGCGGTTGTCAGTGTGAGCTTCCGACCACGTGCTGCAGCACGTGCTGCAGGTGTTCCAGTTCCGAATCGACCTCGTCGGCGTCCAGTGGGTTCTGGACTGTTGCCGCGACCGCATCCCGGATCCGCTGGCGGAACCGGGACCGGATGCGGTGGACGGCGATCTTGACCGCCCCTTCGGAGGTTCCGACGCGTTCGGCGATTTCTTGATAGGTGGTCCCGTCGGGATCTCCCCACATCACGGGCAGGATCGAATCGAACAATGGGCCCTGGCCGGTGCGTTCATAGTCCTGGCGCAGCGCGGCAATGACCTCTTCGAGCAGTCGGGTTGCCCAACGACGTTCATACACCGCTTCCGGCGAGGCGCGATCGATCGGTTCGTGGACGTAGACATCCTCCTCGGTCGAACAGTCGATGGGGACGTGGGCGAGTCCGGATCCGCGCTTGATCCGGGTGCTCCGCCGCCATTCGTTCACCATGAAGTGTTTCAGGCTGCTGAGGAGGAAGGTTCGGAACCGACCCTTTCCGCGTTCTGCGAATCCGAAGCGACCTTCGGTCAGCAGGCGCTCGAAGAAGGATTGGGTGAGGTCCTGCGCATCCGGCGGCGAATGGCCGGAACGCCGGACGTAAGCATACAGCGGTGGCCAATAGGTCTGGCATAGCCGCTCGAGCGCATGCGCTCCAGCCGGCGTGCCTTCCTGACGGGCACACATCACGACGCTCCAGTGCGTCGTCGCGAACGGTGATGCAAGAGGGAGCATCACATCGGACAATCCTGGACTCATGGGGTATCTGACTTTTGGGGGGTAACGGACTCCTTGGGCGAAGATTCTATAGGATGAGGGCGTAGGGGTTTCCAGTGCGAGTTAGGGATTTTTTTTGCCGCCCGTAAACAACCCGAGGCTGGAGCCCATTCGTTGAAGGCCGGGTGCCCCCACCCGGCGGAGATCAGGAAGCGCCGCGTGGGGGCACGCGGCCTCCAAAAGCGAGGAACTCCCATTGAACCCCCTGCTAGGCGAAGCGGGTTCCTCCGCCTAGACTTGCGCGGTCACATGTCTGCAAACGAAGTCACGCTCACGCCGATGATGGCGCAGTACCGGCGGATCAAGTCCGAGCTGCCCAAGGATGCGCTGCTGCTGTTCCGATTGGGGGACTTTTACGAGATGTTCTTCGAGGACGCGCAGGCAGGCGCGCAGCTGTTGAACGTGGCGTTGACGCAGCGCAACGGCGTGCCGATGTGCGGCATCCCGTATCACGCGGCCAACGCATACATTGGTCGGATGCTGCGTGCGGGACGCAAGGTGGCGGTCTGCGACCAGACCGAGGAGGCGAAGCCCGGGAAGCTGGTGCAGCGCGAGGTGACCTCGATCCTTTCCCCGGGAACGCACTTCGACGATCGGCTGCTGAGTTCGGACCGGAACAACTTCCTGGCGGCAGTGGCACGGTCGGGGAAGGAGATCGGCGTGGCGGTGGTGGACCTGACCACGGGGGATTTCCGGGTGACGGAATTGTCGGACCCACGGGCGCTCATTGCCGAGCTGGACCGGTTGCGTCCGGCCGAACTGATCCTCCCAACCGAAGCCATGGACCTGCGTGCGCTGCTGGAAGCGGGCGTCGTGGAAGAAGGATCGACGCCGGTGCCAGGCGCTCCGGGACGTTTGTCTTCGGGTGGGATCCTGATCGGTTACGACGACTGGACGTTCCTGCCGGAGACGGCGGTGTACACCTTGCAGGAACACTTCAAGGTCGCGTCCATGGACGGGTACGGCCTGCGGGGCAAGGCGGCGGCAGTGGCGGCGGCGGGTGCGGTGGTGCATTACCTCTCCCATCACCTACGTCGGGATCTCACGCATCTGACCCGGTTGAAGACCTATCAGGTGACGGACTATCTGGTGCTGGATACGACCTCGGTCCGGAATCTGGAGGTGCTGGAGCCGTTGCATGCGGACGGGAACCGGCAGACGACCCTGTTCGGTGCGATGAACCGGGCGGTGACCCCGATGGGGGCGCGGCGGTTGCGGGATTGGCTGACCCAGCCTCTGGCGTCGGAG
>JBIKWS010000139.1:0-7972 GCA_044356195.1 Cyanophyceae cyanobacterium | reverse complement strand
CGTCGTCACCCGGCCCACCCTGATCGAAGCCCCCGGCTCCGTCGTGGCCACCGCCGGGGAAGCTGTCCACTTCAGCGTCGTAGCAGAGGGCACCGGCCCGCTCGATTACCAATGGTTCCGCAACGGCACACCAATCCCAGGTGCGCTCAGCCCGACCCATTCGATTCCCAGCGCGTCCACCGCCGATGCCGCCCGCTACTCCGTGCGCGTCCGCAATCCCTACGGCGAAGTCACCACCCCGGAGGCCACCCTCGACGTGGATGAACCCGTCGAACTCGCCGGCGTCGCCATCGACGGCTACATCGTCGGTGCCACGGTGTTCTTCGACGCGAACCGCAACGGAAACCAGGACCCCGGCGAACCATTCGCTGTCACCGACGAAGTCGGCCGCTTCGATCTCGACATCCCCCTCGGCCGCTTCGACACCAACAAGAATGGCCGGATCGACGCCGCCGAAGGCCGCCTCGTCCGTCTCGGAGGCATCGACATCTCCACCGGTCTCGTCTCGGACATCCCCGCCATCGGCCCCGTCGGTTCCGAGGTGCTCGGACCGCTCTCCAGCCTCGTGGACGCGCTGCAATCCGGAAACAGCGCCCTCTCCGTGCAGGACGCCGAAGCCATCGTCGCCCGTTCCCTCGGACTCCCCGAAGGCACTGCCGTCACCCAGGTTGATCCCATCGCAGCCGCTGCCGATGGCGATCCCGGTGCCGCTGCCTTGCTCAGCGCCGCCGCACAGGTGCAGGACACGTTGATCCAGATCACCTCGATCATCGACTCCGCCGCCGGCGGATCGGTCACCGCCCCGGAGTCGGTCCTTGATGTCCTCGCCGAAGCCCTGCTCGAAGAGGAACCGATCGACCTCACCGAACCGCAGGTGATCCTCGATCTCGTCACTGCCTCGGTGGATCGCGAAGGACTCGAGTTCAGCGAGGAATTCGCGAACGCCGCATCCGAGGTCATCGCTGGTGGAAACCAGGCCAAGGAGGATGCCGCCGAATCCGGGGATCCCCTCGAGATCGCCGAGCTCATCGCCCGGATCCAGACCGTCGTCCAGGGCTCCACCACGGAAGATCTTTCCGACGCTGCCGCCGGCCTCCAGAGCGAAACCGAGGTCCTCGCACGGAACACGGGCGACAACTTCGACAAGCAGGTCGAGCAAGCCCCGTCCGGCGATTTGCTCGGCACCGAAACCCGCCCCGGCACCTTTTCGATCAGCCAGGAGTCCCCACGCGTGGTCGAGAACGGCATCGTCATCACCCCGCTGACCCTCCTCCGGAACGACGGCAACGCCGGACTGGTCCGCGTCACGATCTCCTTGGCTCCCGGCACGGCCACCGCGCCGTCCGATTACAACACCTCCGAGCTCTTCGTTGATTTCGCCGACGGCGAATTGGTGAAGACCGTCGATCTCGCCAGCCTGATCGTCGACAACAACACCCCGGAACCCGAGGAATCCTTCCATGTCACGCTCCGCGTTGCTCCGGGATCCCCGGACGGTGCAGTCACCGGCTCCAAAACCACGACCACCGTCGTCGTCGAGGACGATGATCGCGCGGGCACCTTCGCCTTCAGCGCTCCGCAACTGGAGATCAACGAGGACGGCACCTTCGTCCGCCGCCTCTTCGTCGAACGTTCCGGGGGCCTGAGCGGCTCCGTCCGGGTCGTTATCAGCAGCACCCCGGTGCCGGGTGGCGCCATCCCGGGCCTGGAATATTCCCCAGCCCCGATCATCCTCGATTTCACACCCGACCAACGCCTCGCCCAGGTCGTCGTCCCCGTCTTCGACGACGCCCTCTTCGAGTCCACCGAAGCAGCGGAACTCAACCTCGCGATCGCGACGCCGTCCGCCGCCGGCGCAACCCTCGGAGCCCGCTCCAGCGCCCAACTCCTGATCGCCAACAACGACGCGCGCATCCCGCGCATCGGATTCATCGGCCGACCCGGCGATGAACTCGCGCGCGCCCGCCTCCGCCTCACCGGCCCCGCCGGTCAACGCATCGGCATCGAAATCTCCACGGATCTGCTCAACTGGACCGCGGCGGACGACGTCGTCATCGGCGAGGACGGCACCCGCGAACTCCCCATCGAACTGGAGCGCCTCGAGGGCACCTTCTTCCGCTTCGGACCGAAGCGTTGAGGACCGCGGGGTGCCCTGCCCACCCGCTAAGACCACGCGAGATTGTCGCCCCCCAGAACGGGGAGGCGACGTCCCTGTCGCCGTTCCAGAGCGTTCCGTTAAGCGATGAAGACATCGCCACCCCGGAACCGTTCCCTTTGGAGGCTGTGTGATGAATGGGCCAGTTCGGCATCGGGATCGGCATCGGGATCGGCATCGGGTTCGGCATCGGCATCGGCATCGGGATTGGGATCGATTCCGATGAAGGGCCCTTCGGCGTATTCTCCCCTATCCCGGAGGGATTCGAGCCGATAGCCCGGGGTCGCGAAGCGCACCCCGGGTTAGCATGGGAAACGAAAACAACCCCGGAGGGGTTGAAGCATCCGCAGCCTTCGCACCCCTGCCGGGGTACGCATTCCATCACAACACCTCTTTCCCCGGGTGCGTGCTGCGCACGACCCGGGGCTATCCGCTCCCATCCCTCCGGGATGCCCTCACGCCGAAGGCGTCGGAGCGGGTCCGGCATCCATGGGACAAAGCAATCACCCAGGGCGATGAAGACATCGCCGCCCGTTGCCCGCGCAGCCCCCAACCCATCGGGATCGGGATCAAACCACCTGCTCCTCTTCGTTTTCGATTCCGATGCCGATACCGATCCCGATACCGACGCGTGCGGTAATGGCACCCGACAAGACGAACGGGGAGGCGACGTCCCCGTCGCCGTTCCAGAGCCTTCTTCAAGGCGTTGAAGACATCGCCACCCCGGACCCATTCCCCGTCCCGATCCCGCCCCCGAACTTGCGCCTTCATCCCATCGCCCATTTCAGGTCTTATGGACGACACGTGACGCAACATTCCTTCAAGACGCAGTTCCTCGAACGCCTTCAGGCCGCGGTGGCCGACGGCACCTTTGTCCGGTTGAACCTTGGCGGCCCCACCGGCCGCGACCGCTCCATCCGCAACCTGTTCATCCGCCCCGTAAAGCTCCGCGGCGAACTGTTCCTCTCCTTCGTCTACCGCCACGTCGCCCGCGACGTGACCAAGAACCAGGCACCCGCGGACGCCTACGTGCTCCTCGACGAATTGCTGGGGAACGAGTTCACCGACGCTTTCCTTTCGACCACCACCGGCACCGCCCACCTGAACGTCCGCAAGGGCCGCAACGCCCAGCTCAAGCTCGGCCCGGCCGAGGACACGGCCGCCCCCGACCTGGAGCACGACCATCGCAAGGCCCGGACCGTGCAGACCTCGGGCAACACCTGGCTGCGCGATCTCGGCGTCACCGGCATCGATGACAAGGTCCGCGCCGGAATGGAGGCGAAGTACCGCCAGATCCACCGCTTCGTCGAGTTGCTCGCCCCGCTCATCCGCGAGGCTGGCCTGCCCCAGGACCGCATCCCCAGCATCGTCGACATGGGCTGCGGCAAGGGCTACCTCACCTTCGCCCTGCACGATCACCTTCGCCGCACCTACGAACGCCCCGTGCGCGTGCTCGGCATCGAGCAACGTTCCGAACTCGCCGAGGCCTCCAACAAGATCGCCGACCAACGGGGACTCGACGGCCTCCAGTTCCAGACGGGTGTCATCGGTTCGACCGTCCTCCAACCCACCGACATCGTCGTCGCCTTGCATGCCTGCGACACCGCCACCGACGACGCCCTCGCCAAGGGCATCGAAGCCGGCGCCCGTCTGATCGTCGTGGCCCCCTGCTGCCATCGCGAGGTCAGCCCGCAACTCATCGCGCCTGCCCCACTCGAGCAGGCCCTCAGCCACGGCATCCTCCACGCCCGCGAAGCGGAGTTCATCACCGACGCATTACGCGCCGCGTTGCTCGAAGCCGCCGGATACGAGGCCCGCGTGTTCGAGTTCATCTCGCCCGAACACACGTCCAAGAACCTCATGATCTCCGCCGTGCGCCGCACCGCCCCCTTCGATGCCGCCGCGGCCACCCAACGCGCCGTCGCCCTCGCCGCCTTCTACGGCCTGCGCCACCAACGCCTCGCCCAACTCCTCCGAATCCCGCTGGCAGCATGAACTTCGCGGACCTCGACTGGCGCATCCTGGACCGGCTCCGGTCCACCTTCCTCCAGGAGAACTTCTCCCCCGCCGCCTACTGGCAGTCGCACCGCGACCTCGCCCAGTACCACGTCACGTTCGGCGAACGCATCGGGTGGAAGTGGGATGCCGTCCTCGAGGAACTCCGCGACATCGGATGGGCGCCCCCGGCGGGCGTGGACACGTTGATCGACTGGGGTTGCGGCAGCGGCGTCGCCGGCGAACGGGTCCTGCGGCAATACCCACAACTCCAGCGTGCCTGCGTGAACGACGCCTCGCCGCTGGCCATGGAGTTCGCCGTCCAGCAGATCCGTCGCCTCCACCCTTCCGCGGAAGCGCGGCCCTGGGCTGGCAACAACGCGCAGGGCTGCGTGCTCGTCATCAGCCACGTGTGGAACGAACTCAGCACCGAACAACGCGTCGATCTCCTCAAGCTGGCCTCCACCGCCGCCGCCGTCCTCTGGGTCGAACCCGGCACCCACGACACCGCGCGGGACCTCCAGACCGTCCGCGACCACTTCCGTCCGGCCTTCGACATCGTCGCGCCCTGCACGCATCAGGCCGCCTGCGGCATGCTCGCCACCGGCAACGAACGCCATTGGTGCCATCACTTCGCCGCCCCTCCGTCCGAGGTGTTCATCTCCAGCGACTGGTCGCGTTTCGCCGACCGCGCCGGCATCGACCTGCGTTCCCTTCCCTACAGTTTCCTCGTCGCCGAACGGCGTGACGAATCGGCCCCGCCACGTCCCGACAACGGTTGGGAACGTCTCCTCGGTCGCGCGCGGATGTCCAAGCCCTACGCCCGCGTGCTGTGTTGCGGCGTCAACGGTCTCTGCGACACCGAGGTCACCAAACGCTTCCATCCGGAATGGATGAAGGTCTTCAAACGCGGCGAGGAACCCCGCCGCCTCCAGATCACCCGCGACGGCACCCGCGCCGTCACCATCCACCCCGGCCCGCCACGCCCATCCACGGATTCGGCAACCGAACCCGACGACCAAGGCAACCCCATCCTCCCCGTGCCGTGAAGAAAGCCCAGAGAACACCGGCGCTAGCCCGGGAGGAGCGCAAACTCCCCGGTCTGCCGCAATCCCGTCCGCCCCTCGAGCGCATGATGCGCATCCACGCGCTCGTGTCCTCCGGTCGGCACCTCAATGCCCACCGCCTCGCCGAGGATCTCGAAGTCAGCCGCAAGACCGTGCTCCGCGACGTCGAGTTCATGCGCGACCGACTCTCGTTGCCCATCGAGTACGATCCGGTCCGCGGCGGATATCATTACACCGGCAAGGTCGAGGCCTTCCCCACGCTCCAGATCACCGAAGGCGAACTCTTCGCCCTGCTCGTCGCCGAGAAGGCACTCCAGCAATACCGCGGCACGCCCTACGAAAAGCCCCTGCTCGCCGCCCTCCGCAAACTCGAACGGACCCTTCCCGACACCGTCTCGCTCAACTTCTCCGACTGGGAGCAGTCCATCTCCTTCCGGACCAGCGCCACGCCCGTCCAGGATCTCCCCCTGATCGACACCCTCGCCCGCGCCGCGGCGTCGTGCAGCGAACTCCGCCTCCTCTATCGCAAGCCCAACGGCCAACCCGAGGAGCGCATCGTCCATCCCTACCACGTCGCGAACGTGAACGGGGATTGGTACCTCTTCGCCTTCGACCAACTCCGCAAGGCCGTCCGCACCTTCGCCCCCGCCCGCATCACCAAGGCCACAGCCACCGGGAAATCCTTCCCGCGACCCACCGACTTCAACCTCGACCAACTCCTGCGCGACAGCTTCGGCATCCATTCCACCCACGGCGAATTCGATGTCGTGGTGCGGTTCGCCGCCGATGTCGCCGATTACATCCGCGAGAAACGCTGGCATCCGTCGCAACAACTGCGGGAACTGCCCGAAGGCGGCGTGGAGATCCAACTGCGGCTCGGCAGCCTCATCGAGGTGCGACGCTGGATCCTCGGCTGGGGAGCTTCCGCCCGGGTGCTCTCTCCCGACTCGCTCCGGGCAGACATCCAGTCCACGGCCAAGGCCCTCGCAAAGAACTACGAATAGGATTCCCATGGTCCTCGCCCTCGTGAGCGAGCCGATGGACCCGAGGTTGTGAGTCCATCCCGGAGGGATGGGAGCCGATAGCCCCGGGTCGTGCGAAGCACGCACCCGGGGAAAAGGTGCGTTGTTGTGGAATCCGCACCCCGGCGGGGTGCGAAGGCTACGGCCATGCATCCTCCATTCATCATCCCCATGAACCAATTTTTGCGTCCGCCCGAAAACCGGGCTTGTTTGCCCCTCCGGCGAGGCGTAATCCGTTGCCGTGCTGCAAGGGTACGATCCGAACGGGTTTTTCGACGAGATGTTCGCCACACCCACGGAAGTGCGCCGTCATTACGAGCGCTTCCGCAATCTCTTCGAACAAATCAGCCCGGCTGAGTTCGACGAGCGGCGCACCGAGGTGGACCTCGCCTTCATGCGTCAGGGCGTGACGTTCAACGTCTACGGCGACTCCCAGGGTGCCGAGCGCATCTTTCCCTTCGACCTCGTTCCCCGGATCATCAGCGCCAAGGAGTGGGAATACCTGGAGCGCGGCCTGATCCAGCGGATCACCGCCCTCAACCTCTTCCTCCACGACCTCTACCACGAGCAGCGCATCGTGAAGGACGGGGTCATCCCCGCTTATTACATCCTTTCGGCGCGCCATTTCCGGCGCGAGTTCGTCCAGGTCAAGGTCCCGAAGGACATCTACATCCACATCTGCGGCACCGACCTGATCCGCGGCGGCGACGGTTCGTGGATGGTCCTGGAAGACAACGGCCGCACGCCTTCCGGCGTGAGTTACGTCCTCGAAAACCGCCAGGCGATGAAGCGGACGTTCCCCCAACTCTTCGAGGAAACGGGTGTCCGCCCGGTCGACCACTACCCGCAGGAACTCCTCAAGACCCTCCAGCACATCGCGCCCGGCGGCGTGGCGGATCCCACGGTCGTGCTGCTCACGCCGGGCGTCTACAACAGCGCCTACTTCGAGCACACCTACCTCGCCCGCCAGATGGGCATCCAGATCGTCGAAGGCCGCGACCTGCTCGTGCGCGACGCCCGGGTGTTCATGCGCACGACCAAGGGCCTCCAACCCGTCCACGTCATCTACCGGCGCATCGACGACGATTTCCTGGATCCCACCGTCTTCCGGCGTGATTCCGTGCTTGGCGTTCCCGGACTGATCTCCGCGTACCGCGCCGGCAACGTCTCCCTGGCCAACTCGGTTGGCACCGGCGTGGCCGACGACAAGGTGATGTATTATTTCGTCCCGAAGATGATCAAATACTACCTCGACCAGGACCCGATCATCCCGAACGTGCCGACCTACCTCGCCAGCGAGGATTCCGACCGGAAGTACATCCTCGAGAACCTCGGCAACCTCGTCGTGAAGGCCGCCAACGAATCCGGCGGCTACGGCATGCTGATGGGACCCAAGTCCACCAAGGAAGAGATCGAGATCTTCCGGGGCAAGATCGAGGAGGACCCGCGCAATTACATCGCCCAGCCGATGATCTCGCTCTCGACCCATCCCACGCACGTCGGCGATGCGAAGTTCGAGGGACGCCACGTGGACCTCCGGCCGTTCATCCTGTACGGCGAGAAGCCGGTCATTGTCCCCGGTGGATTGACCCGTGTGGCCCTGCGCAAGGGTTCCCTGGTCGTGAACTCCTCCCAGGGCGGCGGCTCCAAGGACACATGGGTCCTTTTCGGCGACGAATAACCCCGGCGACCCACCCACCCGAACCCGCACCCCCCTTCCACCATGTCCACCA
>JBIKWS010000138.1:0-7977 GCA_044356195.1 Cyanophyceae cyanobacterium | reverse complement strand
GGACCCAACCCCCTCTTTCCATCTGCGGAATCCGTGAAATCTGTGGACCCAACCCCCTCTTTCCATCTGCGGAATCCGTGAAATCTGTGGACCCAACCGCCTCTTTCCATTTGTGCAATCCGTGAAATCTGTGGCTCCCTGCCCCCCTCTTCATCCGTGGAATCTCCGCAGCATAACATGACGCGCATCCTCATCAACGGCTCCAAGGGACGCATGGGCCAGACCCTGCTCGCCTGCGCCGCACGCCACCCCGGTCTGCAGGTCACTGCCGGCACCGACGTCGGTGATCCCCTCGAAGAACTGCTTCCCGGCACCGACGTCGTCATCGACTTCACCCTGCACCACGTCACCGCCGGCGTCGCCGAAGCCTGTGCCCGTCACGGCAAGGCCCTCATCATCGGCACCACCGGACACAACGACGCCGAGAAGGCCGCCATCCGCGCCGCCGCCGCGCGCATCCCGATGGTCTGGGCCTCCAATTACTCCACCGGCGTCAACACCCTCTTCTGGCTCACCCGCAAGGCCGCCGAGATCCTCGGCCCCGGCTTCGATCTCGAAGTCGTGGAGATGCATCATCGCCTGAAGAAGGACGCCCCCAGCGGCACCGCCACCACCCTCCTCGAAATCCTCGGACAGGTCCGCGAGGTCCAGCTCGCCGACGCCCTCCGACACGGCCGCCAGGGCATCACCGGCGAGCGCACCGCCTCCGAGATCGGCATCCACGCCATCCGCGGCGGCGATGTCGTCGGCGACCACACCGTGATCTTCGCTGCCAATGGCGAGCGCGTGGAACTGACCCACAAGGCCAGCAGCCGCGAGACCTTCGCCAACGGGGCCCTCCGCGCCGCTGCCTGGATCAAGGATCGTCCCCCGGGCATCTACGACATGCAGGACGTCCTCGGACTCAAGTAGCCCCTTCGCCCGCATCCATTCCGCCCATGACCGCCGGCCGAGTCTTCATCGCCCTGGGCTCCAACCTCGGGGACTCCCCGGCGGTCCTACGCGACGCCTTCGTCCGCCTTGCACCGCTCTCCAGCGCCCCGGTGCGTCGGTCCTCCCTCTGGACCTCCACGCCGGTGGACTGCCCTCCCGGTTCGCCGCGTTTCGTCAACGCCATGGCTGAACTGCGCGCCCTGCCCGGCCAGACACCCGAATCCCTCCTGACCACCCTCCAGGAACTAGAACGCGAGTTCGGTCGACGCCCCAAGGTCATCCTCAACGAACCCCGCCCCCTCGACCTCGACCTGATCGCCTGGGACGATCTCACACGTTCCACCCCGTTCCTGACCCTGCCGCATCCACGCGCCCACCTGCGTCGCTTCGTCCTTCAACCCTTCGCCGAACTCGCCCCGGACTACCACCTCCCCGGCCAGTCCGCCCCCATCGCCGAACTCCTCGCCCACCTCCAGACCGACGAAATCCTGCGCCCCCTCGAAGCCCCCGACACGCCTCTCCCATAACCCACCCATGACCTGCGTTGAAGGCCGGGTGCCCCGACCCGGCGCGTGAATTGAAGGCTATGGATCGCCAGTTCATTGCTGCAAAACACGGCCTCAGTAGGAGGTCGGTTCTTCGCGTGAGACCCTTTGGCCTCAATCCCGAGAGAATGGCCGCAATAATCACAGACGGTCGCAAAAGGACACTGTTCCCATCCGACAAAGCCGCCGAACCGACAAGCCCCCTGCGGACGATGAACCCGTCCAGCAAACCCTGGCCCCACGCCGCGGTATCGGGATCGGAATCGGCATCGGTATCGAAAACCCACAGGGAAAAACCCGGTTCGATCCCGACACACCCAGGCACCCTCGCGCCCTACAGAGCCGTGGCCCCAGGCCCGGAGGGTCGTCAGACGATAGCCCAGCGCGTGAGCGCTGGGTTCCGTCCCCCCATGAACACCCAGCCCCAGCGGGGCGACAGAACCCCTTCCCCCACACGAACACGAGCATCCGATCGCGTCACCAAAGCTCGACAACACCCCGGAACACGAATCGGATAAGCCTCGAAGCCGCCAAGGGAGCCGTCCCCGCCGACACTCACGTACCGCTTCTTCCACCGGCTTGAAATCCGCCCGGTCCCATTTCACCGCCAAAGTCTTCCCTGAACACCAGGTCCACCGCTTCTGCCTTCTTCGCGTCTTCGCGTCTTCGCGTGAGGTATCAGCGCATGGGAGCCTACCGCGTCTGTCGCCCCGCTGGGGCTGGGGATCCCTATCGACGTGGGATCCACGGCTCACGTCGTGGGCTACTGTCTTTCGGCCCTCCGGGCCTGAAACGGCCGGGCACGAGGTTCGGAGCACCTGTGGAACCTCGTCGTGAGGCCTCACATCATGCGGTTCTTCGTCCGAGCTATCCGGGCCTCCGCTGGAACCATGCTGTAGGATGACGGTGAACGACCCATCTCGGCAACCGCGGCGCCGAAGGTGAACCCACCACCAAAGGCGGCCAGCCCCACCCGGCCGTGACGTCCGTCGGCGAGCATCTCCGCGAGGGCGATCGGGATGCTGGACGACGAGGTATTGCCGTAACGCGCGACATTGTTCACCACACGTTCCACCGGGAGCCCGGAGCGTTGCTGCGCGGCGGCGATGATCCGGCCGTTCGCCTGGTGCGGGACGATCCAGTCGAGATCGCGCATCCCGATGCCGGCCTCGGTGCAGGCGTCCTGCAGCATGGCGTTCATCTGCCGCACGGCGAGCGGGAACACCTTTACCCCGTGCATCTCCACGGGGGCACACGCGGTGCCTTGCATCCGGCCGACATTCAGGATCGATCCGTCCTCGCCGCGGGCACTCAGCAACGGTCGATGCAACCGGATCGGGCTTCGGGCCACGGCTTCCCCGCCCTGCACCACCACCGCGGTGGCGGCATCACCGAACACGATGGCGGTGTCGAAGTCGTCGGGATTGAGGAAGCGCGACATGGCCTCGGCGGTCACCACGAGGATGCGGGACCGTGGGCGCAACCGACACGTATCGAACGCCGATTGAAGGGCGTACAGCCATCCGCTGCACGCCGCGAGAAGGTCATGGGCGGGAAGATCCCGCGTGGGTCCCTCTTGTGAGAGCACGTGGTGCAACCGGCAGGCCAGGCTGGGGCTGATGGCCAAGGGCGTGCTCGTGCTCACCAGGATCGAGTCGAGATCCGCGAGGGTCAGTCCCGACGCCGTCAGCGCCGCACGCGAGGCCTTCACCGCCAGGTCCAGGACGGTCTCGCCCTCGGCACAGTAGAAGCGCGACTCAATCCCGGTGCGCTGGATGATGTCCTCGGACGTGCGCCCGGGAAACCGGGCCAACAACTCGGCGTTTGGAACGAAGCGCGCACCGGTGACGAACGACAACCCCATCAAGCCGACCACCGGAGACCCACTGTCCAGCGACACCATGGCCTCACGCGTGGCCACCGCGCCGGACGGTGCCACCGCCATCGATTCCCGACGACGCACCTTCCAGCGGGGCTCCAACGGCACCCGACGCACGCGCACTCCGACACCCGAATCCCTCTGAATCCGCGCCATCGGCGTCCCGACGGTCACGGTCTGATCGGGAGCCAGCAAGCCGTGGATGGTACCGGCGACAGGAGCGCGCAGATCGAAGGTCGCCTTGTCGGCCTCGCACTCGGCCAGCAGATCCCCGGCCTTGACCCGATCGCCCTCCTTCACCCGCCATTGGATCACGGTGACGTTCTGGTCGGCGGGGCTCGAACCCACCGCTTCCAGGATGAACGCGCCACCGGCGCCGTCGGGTTGCGAGCCTTCCACCTCCACTTCGAGATCGCACAAACCCGCCACGGCCTCGAGGACGCGTCGGACCGACGGCAGCACCTCCAGTTGATTCTGGTAATTGCACGGAACGTACGTGTCCGCGCGTGCCACCCGACGGATGGCCACCGGGACACCGGCGTGCTCTGCCACGTCGGCTGCCACCTCGGCACCGAAACCGCAGTTCTGGTTGTCCTCGTGCACCACGACCAACCGACGCGTCCGGCGCACACTGGCCAACACCTGCTCCCGATCCCACGGGCTGATGCTGCGCAGGTCCAGGACCTCCGCCTCGACTCCCGCCTCAGCCAGGACTTCGGCGGCGCGCAGGCAGAGCGGCACGGTGGCCCCCCACGACACCAGGGTCACGTCAGCGCCCTCCCGCGCCACACGCGCCTTTCCGGGCACGACACAGACCTCGGTGAGATCCTCCGAAGTGGCGACGGAGGCGTCGTTCAACAGCACCTTCGGATACAGGAAAAGCGTGGGCCGCCCACCCGCCAGCACGCCCCGCAACAGCCCCGCGGCATCCGCAGCCGTCGACGGCATCACGACATCCAGTCCGGGAATGTGGGCGAAGGTGGCTTCGAGGGTCTGCGCGTGGAAGGGCCCAAGCCCCGGGCGATACCCGCCACACGGGGCGAGGATGACGACGGGAGCCGTCCAACCGCCGTTGCTCCGCCACCACATCGACCCCAGTTCGGAAGCCACCTGGTTGAAGCAGAGGGGCAGGAAGTCGGCGAACTGGATGAAGGCAATCGGACGCCCGCCAGCCAGCGCCCGCCCGATGCTGACGCCGACAATCAGGCTTTCGGTCAGGGCGGCGTTGCGCACGCGTCCCGGGAACTCCCGGGTCAACCCGCGCGTCAGGCCGAAGACGTCTCCCTTGGGATCCTCGATATCCTCGCCGAACAAGCTCACCCGCGGATCGACAGCCAGGGCAGACCGCAGGACGGAGCGCATGGCGGCCAGCATGGTGGCGGGTTCCGTCCCGGGCCGCGTCTGGCCCGCACGTTCGACAGGTCCGGACCAAGGCGCGCGGGCATCCCGGATCACCTCGGGATTCGGTGCGAGCAGGGCTTCTTCGGCCGCGGCGCGGACGCTGGCTTCGATGGCCTTCTCCATCCGCGCCAACTCCAGTTCACTCACCCCGGCCTCCACCAACCGCTGGCCCAGGCGCCGCAGCGGATCGGCGGTCTGACGGACCTCCTGGATCTCGACCTCGCTGCGATAGGAGCGTTCGTCGTCGGCGTTGGTGTGGTGCGTCAACCGCTCCACCCGCATCACCACGATCGCCGGTCCGCCCACCTGCCGCATCCGCCGCGTCACCCGCGCGAAGACGGCGTCACAATCGACGGCCTCCCGGCCATCCACCGACTCAATGGGAATTCCCAGGTACTCGGAACGGGGGGAATCCCCCTGCTGGAAGAAGGTCAGCCCGCGGGTAGGCGTCGAGATCGCGAGGCCGTTGTCCTCGACGAGGAACAACACGCGCAACCGGGCCCGGGCCGCCTCCCCGAGCGCCTCCAGGACCTCCCCCTGCTGGGTGGTCCCATCGCCCATGGCGCAGACCACGATCGGACGATCCCCGCGGCCATCCGCGCACTGACGCTCCAACTCGTGGGCCACGCCAACGGCCTGCAAGGCGTTGTTCCCGACCGGTCCCACCAGGCTCAGGACATGCAGTTCGGGGGCGCTCAGATGCGCGCTCATCTGGCGACCCGCCGAATGGGACCGCGCGGTGCACAGGAGGCTGTGGAAGAACTCGGATGCTGGAATCCCGCGCGCCAGCATCAGGGCCTTGTCCCGGTAATGCAGGTGCAGCCAGTCCGCGGTGGTCAGGTGCGCCGCCAGGGCGGCCGAGGCCTCGTGACCCGCGCCCCCGACGTGGAAGAACGCCTCGCCCCGATTCACCAACTCCATCTCCACGCGGTCCACCCACCGGGCCGTCACCATGGTCTGCCAAAGCGCGGTGGCACGGCCCAGTCCCAAACCCTCCAGTCCGGCAACATCGGAATCCCGATCGCCTGTGCGGCTTCCCATGGATGCGGCGTGTGCCGGACTGCCTGCGGCAGTCGCTGGAACCACTTGCATGCGCGCAATCGTAACGTGACACCCGCGGGTTGGCCAGTCCGCAGCCCTGCCCACGGGTTGCCCTCCAACCCCTTCAGATCCGGCCGGGAACCCACCGCGGATGGTCCGCCCCGCTGCCCTCCATCCCCCGACTCAGGGATCGCATACCGCTACCATCACGCGCCATGACCCGGAGTTCGGGCACTTCCCCTGTCCGCGCCCGGCAAAAAGCAATCAAAGCTCCGTCGGAGGACTCGCAGCACCGGAAATCCCAGACACCTTCCCCGCCTTGGGTGAGCACTTGCACGCTGCCGGACGACGGATCCAACGCGCAGATTTCCGTGCCGCCCCGGGCCTCCGCCGGCTTGAAGTCCCGATTGAAGTGATCCGTATCCGGGCGTCCCGCCTGGAATTCCCACGCCACCCTGGATCCTGGAATCCGGCGTGGGAACAGGATCCGGCCGTCGCGCGTCCACGTGGGAACGTTGGACCCGCCGCCGCGGTTCGCTGGATTCCCGTAGGTCGCGCCAAACCACATCGCCTCCCCCTGCGTCAGCAGACGATGGCCGGTTCCATCAGGCCTCCCGACGCAAACATCCGACCAGTCGTGGCCGGGATCTGTCCGGAACCGGCAGGCCTGATAGGCCAACCACCGGCCATCCGGCGACCACGTCGGACCAAAGAACAGCAACTCGGGATCCGCGGCCACCAGGACGCGATCGCGGCCCCGGGTGTCACTGGTCCAGATCTGGTAGCCGCGCGGGCTGGCGAGGTGGAACGCCACCCGGGTTCCGTCGGGGCTCAGGCTCATTCCGTAGGGCAACCCCTCGTCGAGACCGGTGAACTCCTGGGCGTCCGATCCGTCCAGATTCATGTTCAGGATCTGGCCCGGGCGCTTCGGGATGACCTGCATCAGGATCCTCCCGCCCCCCAGCACCAACTGCGGCGCATAGAACGGGGCCACCCGATCCCGCGTGGCCAATTCCTCCAAAGCTCCCGTGTCGAGGTCATGCGCCCAGACATGCGTGGGCGTCTGGTGATAAAACTCGTCGAAGGGCCGCCCCGGCCCATCCCGACGGGCCTCCATGCTGAGCATCAAGACCCGGCCATCCTCGAGGAAACCCGTCGGCTGCCAAGTGACCTGTCCGGGCCGGTCCACCTCCAGCGGACGAAGTCCCAAGCCATCGGCTCCGATCACGAACGTCCGCCCCTTCGAGGTGAAGAACAGGCGTTGCGCCGCGCTGGAAGCCGGCCCTGGCTTCGAGGCACAACCGGCCAAGCCGGCAATTCCGCCGGCCACCATTCCCCCGAGGAAACTCCTGCGTGTGATCACGCGCCCACCCTCCCCGCCCCATCCGCGCCTGCCAACATCGATGTCAACTCGCCCCCATGGTCTCCAGCACCTGTGCCGAAGCCACGGGACCCGACTGCAGGACAAAGTGTCGCCCAACGGCTGCCGCACGCGCACCGATGGATTCCGTGAAGTGGATCACCCGAAGGTTGGTCGCGGGGTTGGTCGTCATCCGGAGGGTGGCAACCCCCAGCGAAATCGCGCGACGGCAGATCGCGCGGTACATCTCCAATTTGAAGGGGATGCCATCGCGCAGGCTCGGTAGTTCGGCGTTCTCGACGCAGAACTCGATCTCCGCGCCGCGCTGTCGAAGCAGGACCGCACCGACGCGTTGTCCATCCTGCTCGGCCACCAACACGACGCGCCCGACCGGATCCGCCAACTGCTCCCGACACTGATCCCCGCCCAGCAATCCGGGGCGCTGGAACAACCCGATCAACCACTCGACATCGTCCTCCAACGCGTCGCGGATCCGCCAGTGCTGCTGGATCTTCCGCCGCGTTGACCACTGCTCCATCCGCTCATCCAACCCACGCAGCACCGCGGGCAGATCGTGCACCACGCGCAGTTCATCCTGGCCGAAAAGGCGGAACCCGGAACCTACGAGCATGCCATCCAATTCCTTTCCCGGTCCCATCGTGAGGAGGATGGGCATAGCAGGCGTCTCCACGCGAATCGCCGCGACGACCGCACGCAGAAAACCCTCGGTGACGTGCCCCGGTTCCCGCCACCGGGACCGGACCATCCAGCGCAGGCGTACCCCACCCTTCTCCAGACTCCACGAGGCAAATCCGGCG
>JBIKWS010000137.1:0-7983 GCA_044356195.1 Cyanophyceae cyanobacterium | reverse complement strand
GCACCGGCCTGGGGCTCGCTTCCGTGGCACGGATCGTCCGCGCCCACGAAGGTTTCGTGCATGTGCGCAGCACGGTCGGGGAAGGGGCTGCGTTTGAGGTTTACCTACCGCGTTCATTGGGTGCGTTCGCTCCGTCCGAGGTGGCGGTCTCACCGGCACCGGAGGCCTCCGTGGCGCTCGTCGTCACCCGCGAACTCTCCCTGGGTGGCATGGTGGCCGAGGCCCTCCGCGAATCCGGCGCCCGCGTGGTGATGGCCTCCCGCCCCGAGGAAGTGTCGGCCATGCTGGACCTGCACCGCGGACGGATGCGTTGGATGATCGTCGATGCGGGTGTGACGGAAGTCGCCGCGATCCTTCCCGAGCCGGGGGTCCGGGTGGTGGTCCTTGGGGGCGATGCAACGGGCCTTCCCACCGGATTTGTACGCTTGGCACGGCCGTTCACCCGCGAACAGCTCGTCCAGGCGGTCCGCGGAGAGCCTCCGTGGTCCGCGGCCGGTCCGCTGTCCGCGTGATCGGACCGGGGGGCGGACCGTTTTTGGTCCGGAACGGGTGGTTTCAGCCCTTTTTTTGGCCGGATTGCTGGTTTTCGAGGGTTGGCACGCCCGGTGCACAAGGGATCTCAAGAGGACGTCATGAAGGCGTCCGCAAGAAATCGAGATTCCATGAGTACGATCACGAAAAAGTCCCTGTCCGTCATTGCTGGCGCGGTGTTCGCCGCGGTCCTTCCCTCGGCCAACCTCCTCGCCCAGGATCCTTCACCCCTGAAGATCTTCACGGCTGTCGAGGTCGAGTTTGGAACCCAGTCTGGTAAAGTTTACCAGCTCCAGGGTTCTTCCAACCTCGTCGAGTGGGTCAACATCGGCGCTCCCGTGTTCGGGGTTGGCCGCGACATCACCCAGGTGTTCTCCACCCGCAGCGGCGGCGAGGTCACCTTTGGTTCCTACCGTCTCGAACAGGTGGCCGCGCCGACCAACGGCCTCGCTCCCTGGTCCCTCGCCGGTGCCACCCTCAGCCTCGATGACACCCCGGGCGATGACCTGATGCAGTTCACCGATGCCACCCGCGGCGTCGATCTCGGCGATGATCCCGATCCCTTTGCCTATGTCTTCACCCGCGTCGACGCGGACACGGTCCGGACCGACATCGACTACGGCGACGGCAAGAAGGATGTCCTGACGTTCACCTTCACCGCCCCGACCCGCGGCACGTGGGTCCGCGAGGAATACCGCAAGGAACGCCTCAAGGATCGCGACCTCGGCGTGTTCAGCGTTGTTTCGAACACGGTGCCGAACGTGAATCCGAATCCCGGCACACCGCCTCCGCCCCCGGTGGATCCCGGCACCACCAACAGCCCGGCCGAGCCGCTCACTGGCCTCGCGGGAGTGATCTACCAGTTCCAGAGCGGCGAACATCCCGATCGCCTGGAATTCAAGGACGCCACCACGGGCCTGGAAATCGGCGACGACGTCGATGACGACGAGCCCAACGCCTTCACGTACACCTACGCGGTCACCGGCACCAACACCGCGACCATCGTGGTCACCTTCAAGCCTGGCCGTCACGACGACTACGAGCTGAGCTTCACCAGCGGCGGCCGCGGGACGTTCGTCCGACGCGAGTTCCGCAACGGCACGGTCAAGGACACCGACAACGGCGCGTTCAGCACTGTCACTGGTCCTTCCACCCCTGGCGGCAACGGCAACGATGACGACGACGACAACGGCGGGAACACCGGAGGAAATGGCGGGAACACGGGTGGCAACACCAATCCTGGCACGGCTCCGGCCGGCCCCTCCCTCGAAGGCATCGTCTATCGGATGGTGACTGGCGAGGATCCCGATGTCCTGACCTTCACCAACGCCACGGCCGGCGTGGAGACCGGCGATGATGATCCGTCCAGCTTCACCTACACCTTCACCAACACCGGCACCTCGACCGCCCGCCTGGTCGTCCGCTTCAAGCCGGATCGCTGGGACGAGTACGACCTGACCTTCGTGGGCGCCAATGGTGGGACCTTCGTGCGCCGCGAGTATGATGACAACGAACTGAAGGACACCGACTCGGGCACGTTCGTGAAGCCCTGATCGATCGGTTCCCCTTCATCAACGGACGGTTTGAAAGGCCGGACCTGCACCTCGTGTGTAGGTCCGGCTTTGTAGTGTTTGAAGGGCATTTGCCTACGATGGAATCTCTTCCAATCCCAGGAGGTCGCGCGCACATTGAAATGGTAGAGCGAACCCGATTCGACAGACGAATCCCATGTCACGGCGCGTCAGCCAACGATGGTGGTCCGGGGACAACGCCTTCCGAGTCCTGCTTGGAGTGGTGCTGGTGGGGTTCGTGTATGCGCGCGTTCGGGCGGGCTCGGTGAGCGACGATGGCTCGACCGGTTCGGCGGAGTGGTTGGGCCTGGCCGTCGTGGGGATCGCTTTCCTGGGGTTGGGATACCTGCTGTACCACTCGATCCGGCATCGCAGCCTGCCTTTCCGCGAGGAAACCCGTGCGGAGAACATCGTGCGGAGCCTGGATGTCCGGACCTGGACGCCCGGCGTCGCTGGTGGTGAGTCCCACACCACGATCTTTGCCCGCGAAAACGCCGCGTTGGCATCTTCGGCGAATTCGAATCAATCGAAGTTGCCGGTGCTGGAACGGATCCAGGCGCTGGATGGGTATCAGTTCGAGCGGCTCGTCCAACTCGTCATGGAAGGACGGGGCTTCACCTGGCTTCGGAGCGGAGCCGCGCATCCGGATCACGTCGTTGATCTCATCGCTGAACGCGGGGGACGTCGCATCGTGGTCCATTGCCTCCAGTGGCATCGCGCTCCCGTGAAACCGGATCGCATCCGGGAGCTGATCGGGGCCCGGACCATCGAGTCCGCCGAGGAAGCCCTGATGATCAGCCCGCACGGATTCACCAGCGCGTCCTTCGAACTCGCCAGCCGCATGGGCGTCGAGTTGGTTGGCCTGGGCCCGCTCGTGCAGTGGGTGGAGACATTGCGCCTCCATCCGATCTGGCCACGGGTGGAAGCGGCCATGGACGCGAGGAACAAGCGGTGTCCCAAGTGCGAAGCTCCACTGGTCCAGACGGTCCCGAAGAAGGGAACGCCGAAGGAAAAGGCTCCTTGGGTCTGTCAGGGAGCCCCCCGCTGCCGGTTCGTCTTGGAGCCCTGACCACGGATTGCCACCGATCCACAGAAGGCGGGAAGGAGATGGGGACGTCCACAGATTGCACAGATTTCACAGATGGACTGCCAGCAGCGGGAGTGGAGAGGCGCCGCCCCGATTTCGCGCTCCGGCAAAATCTGTGAAATCTGTGGATCAAAACGACCTTTCATCCACCCGGATCTGTGGACCAAACAGCATGACTCCTATGTCATCGCCGTCATCGGTGGCCGTTCACTTCCGTTTGGCCGTCCACTCGTTGGAGATGGGATTGCCATCCATCTCGGTCTCGGTCTTGCCCTTGAGCTGGCCGTCCTTCACCTCGCCGGACATGCGGTAGGACATCTTGCCTCCGCCTTCGCGCGTGCGGTGGATGACCCACGAGAACTTCGTTCCCTCCACCTTTCCATCCACCAATTCCAGGACACCGCCGCCACCGACGCGGGGCACGGAACCCATGAGCCGGTTGCCGTCCTGCTTCAGGGTAAGGGCGAGGTCCACGGGATCGCTGCTCGGCCCGGGCATCGTCAACGTCCATTCGCCGGACAGGGAAGCCGCGCCGGTCGGGGCACCCGCTGAGTCAGTCCGGATGGCCGTATCGCCCAGGACGGCGGAGAGCTGGGGTTCGAGCGACTCGGCCCAGAGTTGGTAGCCGGCTTCGCTGAGGTGGAGGAAGTCCGGCATCAGGGATCCGGGGATCACGCCCTCGGCGGTGATGAACTTGTGGCCGAAGTCGACCCACTGGACCTTCTGGCCGTCCACCCACTTCTGGAGGATCTGGTTGACCTGCTGGATCTTTCCGCGTTGCGGATTCGGGTTCTCTCCGCGCGGGAAGATCGGGATCAGCAGGACCGTGGTTTCCGGCAGGGCCGTCCGGAGCTTCTGCACGATGGCCCCCACGCCGGCGGCAATCTGCTCCACGGAGTTGTCTTCCGCGTTGGAGTTGTTGGTGCCGATCATGACGACGGCCGCCTTGGGTTTCAGTCCCTTCAGGTTGCCGTTCTCCAGACGCCACAGGACGTGCTGGGTGCGGTCGCCGCCGATGCCGAGGTTCACGGCGTTGCGATGCGCGTAGTATTTGGCCCAGGCCGTCTTTCCTGCGCCTTCCCATCCCTGGGTGATGGAATCGCCGATGAAGAGGACCTGCGCCTTCGAACCTGCTTCCGCGGCCCGCTGGTTCAGGAGTTCCTGCCGCTGCTTCCAGCCGGAATCGGTCTTCGGGGCGGCTTCATTCGCCGAGTGCGCCCAGAGCTGGGCCGAGAGGGTCGCGAGGGTCAACGCACTCGCCAGGAGATGTGTGTGCTTCATGGATGGTGGGCGTCCAATCTCCCACGGTGCCCGGTTCACGCAAGGATGGATCCTGTCCCTTGCCCACCCCCGATCCGTCCCACACCTTCCGCGACATGTTGGCCCAAACCCAAGCCGCCGCTGTCGTTGGCATTGATGCCGTTCCCGTCGAGGTCGAGGTCGATGCCGGTTACGGCGACACCCGCATCACCGTCGTCGGACTCCCCGACGCCGCCGTCAAGGAATCGTCCCATCGGGTGCTGACCGCCCTGCTCAACTCCGCGTTCCATTTCCCCATGGGCCGCGTGATGGTCAACCTCGCCCCCGCCGACATCCGCAAGGAGGGCCCGAGCTTCGATCTCCCGATGGCCCTTGGAATTCTCGCAGCCAGCGAACAGATCGTCCCGCAGTCGTTGCACGACGTGATGGTCGTGGGGGAGCTCGCACTCACGGGTGCCGTGCGGCCCGTGAAGGGCGTGCTGCCCATTGCGATGCGGGCGCAGGCCCTCGGTTGCCGGGCATTGCTGGTCCCCGAGGCGAACGCCGCGGAAGCCGGAGTCGTGCGCGGCCTCGACGTCATCCCCGTCCGGAACCTGCGCGAGGCCGGCCTCTGGCTGGAAGGCAACTGCCCGATTGATCCCGTCCGCGTCGATCTGGACCAACTCTTCGAAGCCCCATCGACCGACGAGATCGATCTCGCCGATGTGCGCGGACAGGAATCTGCCAAGCGCGCCCTCGAAGTCGCGGCGGCGGGCGGTCACAACCTGTTGCTCATCGGCCCGCCCGGCACCGGCAAGAGCATGCTCGCGAAACGCCTCGCCACCATCCTTCCCCCTCTCACGCTTCAGGAGGCCCTCGAAACCACCAAGATCCACTCCATCTGCGGCCTGCTCGGGTCCGGTCAGGCCCTCGTCACGCGGCGCCCGTTCCGATCCCCGCACCACACCGCCTCCGATGCCGGCCTGCTCGGCGGCAACGCGAACCCGACCCCCGGCGAAATCTCCCTCGCCCACAACGGGGTGCTCTTCCTCGACGAATTGCCGGAGTTCAAGCGGTCCGTCCTCGAAACCCTTCGGCAACCGCTCGAGGAAGGTCGGGTCACCATTTCCCGGGCCGCCGGCACGATGACGTTCCCAGCGCAGTTCACGCTCGTGGCCGCCATGAATCCCTCACCGGACGGCAAGATGCCCCACGAAAGCCGTTCATCCCCACGCGAGATCGCCGCCTACCTGGGTCGGGTTTCCGGTCCGCTCCTGGATCGCGTCGACCTGCACGTCGAGGTGCCCGCCGTGAAATTCGCTGACATGAGCCGGGCGCGTCCGGGGGAGCCAAGCGCTGTCGTGCGCCAACGGGTGATCGAGGCCCGGAACCGCCAGCGCGATCGATTCCAGGGTCGGCCGGTTTCCTGCAACGCCCGCATGGGACCGCGCGATTTACGGGAGTTTGTCCGGCTCGATGAAGCCACCCATCAACTCCTCAAGACCGCCATGACCGACATGAACCTCTCCGCACGGGCGTACGATCGGATCCTCAAGGTCTCCCGGACACTCGCCGACCTGGACGGCCGCGCCGAGGTCGGCCCCAGCGACATCTCCGAGGCCATCGGCTTCCGGAGTCTCGACCGACAGTTGTGGGGGTGAAGTGCTGGATCGATCCTCACCGCCGCATGGAACGGGGTGGCGACGTCCTCGTCGCCGTCTCAAAGCCATTCCCAATGGCGATGAGAACATCGCCGCCCCGAATCCCTTCCAAAAGGGGGCAGTGTCAAGATGCTCTCCTGATTGGGTCAGGGCCTGCCGCGGTGCTTTACTTGGACGGAAAACTGGTATTTCGTTCTATCATGAAGATCGCGAACGTGGCCGATTTGAGAAACAACTTTGCCGCGATTGCCGCGTGGATCGCTGATGGCGAAACCGTGACGATCCACAAGCGCGGCAAACCGTTCGCCAAGTTGGTTCCCGCGACAGGGGGTGTCGAGCGGCCCATGCCCAGAATCGACTTTGCCGGGCGGTTGCACCGGATCTGGGGAGACCGGGTATTTTCTGATGCTGAGGTAGCCGCGATGAAGGCATCTGAGCTTGAGGGGGAGGAAGGATAAGTGGTTTTTCCGGACACATCGTTCCTTTGCGGGCTCTATGTCCCGCAGAGCACTTCGGCACGTGCGATCCACTTCATGAGGCACCAGCCAACAGCTCTGGAGGTGTCTTCGTTGCTGCTCTACGAGTTTCGGCAATCCGTGCAGTTCCAAGTCTTCCGCCAATCAAGGGACCGTACGCGAGGCTATCCCCACGCCGTTGCACAGGCTGCGTTGGCAGCGCTTCAATCGGACCTGAAGGCGGGGGCCCTTCGCCTGGCGGCAGTGGACTGGGCGGATGTGCATCAACGCGCTGAACGCCTCAGTCTGCAGTATACCCGCCGAGAGGGTCACCGCGCCATGGACATCCTTCATGTGGCCACGGCGCTTCACCTGGGCGCGACCGAGTTTCTCACCTTTGATGCCAACCAGAAGGAGCTTGCTGAGGCAGAAGGACTCGTGGTGCGAGTATGACGGGGTGGTTTGCTTCTGGGCTCCGCCCGGGTTGAAGCGCGCGTTCGGCCCTCCGGGCTTGGATCATTCGTTGACATGGGATCCATGTGCTCCAATTGTGGAGCCCATTGAAAACGGCAACCGTTCGTGACCTCAGGAATCGCTACACCACGCTCCTGGCGTGGATTGGTGCCGGGGAGGAAATTGTCATTACCCAACGGGGCAAGACCATTGCACGGTTGGTGCCCGCGCAGGAGTCGTCGACGGCTCGAGTGGACTGGTCCAAGAGCCCTGCGGTGAAGCGGGACCGATCCGACAGTCGTGTCGCGACAGCTGACGAATCCACACAGATCATCCATCAGGCGGGTGGGCAATGGTGACCTGCGTCGATACCAGTTTCCTGTACTCGCTCTATGGAAACGATGTGAACACAGCGCGAGCCGTGGATTGGGTGAAGTCACGTCGGAGGGCGCTGACACTGACGCCGCTGAACGAGTACGAGTTGGCCAACGCACTTCGCTTTGCTGAATTCCGGGGCCTCCTTGGCTCCGGTGAGTCATCGCGTTTGTGGGCTCATTTTGAGGCAGATCGGTCCGCGGGAAGAATTCAGGTCCGCGTGTGCAATCTCGCGGGCATCGTGGATGAGGCCAAACGCCTGTCGGCTACGCATACCCTCCTTCAGGGCCATCGTGGTTTTGACATCCTCCATGTTGCCGCCGCTCTTCAGCTTCAAGCGGCTGAGTTCCTCACTTTCGACGCCAACCAGCGTCGGCTGGCGAACGCGGAGGAACTCGTCGTTCCACTTTGATCCATGATGGAGGTGTCAGGCGATGGGGCAGTTCCTTGCTCCTCGACCGCATTCGGGTTCGCCTGTTTTCGGCGATCGGGGTTAGATCCTTGTAATGAACCAATCGGACTGGGCGCGAGCATTGCGGGTCTCGGGATCGTTTCTGGCGACGGTGTGGATCGGACTGATCCTCGGCTGGCGGATGGAAGCGGCCGACATC
>JBIKWS010000135.1:0-8016 GCA_044356195.1 Cyanophyceae cyanobacterium | reverse complement strand
AGCGGCGGGATCGTGGAGGCGGATGCGGCTGCGGAAGTCCTTCGGCTTCTCGGTGCCGATGTATTTGTCGTGCTTGAACGCCAGCAGTTCGATGGCGTGGGGTGTGTAGTAGCGGGTGGGGCGAAGGGTGATCTGGTACCGGCGGTTGTCGACGGTGAACTCCTGCGGAGCGGTGAGGGTCCTGCCGAGGGTGTTCCCGAGTTCCGGGCCGAAATCGGCCATGAGGTTACGGAGCACGAAAAGCGAGAGGCCGCGGTCACTGGCGTAGGGGGTGACGAGCCAAGAAGTCGAACCGGAGATGGCCTTGGCACCTTCGATGTCCACCACGGCGAAAGGGATGTTGCGGCTGTTCATCGCCGCGGTGGTCTGGATCGGAGTGAAGGTGAATCCGGTGGCAATGCCTGCAGGCGCCTGGGGGGCTCCACCGCTGCGGGGACCGCGGGGGGCATACTTGGAGTTGGGGGCGTAATCGCGGACGCGGATCTGGAAAGGGAGGGACGGGTGGGACAACAGTGAACCCCGTCCGGCGACCTGACTCTCGGGGAAGGCCACGACGCGTTCGGTGGCGGGATCGGTGACGTCGATCACGGCGAGTTCGTTCTCGCGATGGCCTTCGGAGTAATTGCGGGTCTCGCCTTCCTCCACGCGCAGGTAGCTTTCGGTCGCGAACATGTCCGTGGCGAGCTGGCCGACGAGGAGCAAGACGATGCCGATGTGGGTGAGGAAGATGCCGGACTTCTTCCAGGTGAATTTGAACCGCTTGTAGTGGGCGGCGAGGAGGTTGACGAGGAGGGAGGTGCCGAGGAGGTAACCGCCGGGAAGGGGCAGGTGGAACCAGGATCCAGCCGACGGTTGCCATGTGGTGAACCAGCTCTTGAAGTACCGGGCCTGCGCGTCATAGAGGCCGTCCGTCACCTGCCCCAGTGTCCCGAAGAAGACGAGGATGATCGACAATGCGAGCAGCACCACCGTGAGGCGGAGCGACGCAAGAAAGCTGAAGGCCCGGACGAACATGCAGGCCACCCTAGACGGTGTCCGGGAGTCGCGCATTCCCGAATTTTGCTGGCCTGTGGCGGGAGGCTGGATTTCGGGGGCGGATTGCGGTGGGCGCCTCTTGACCGTGCCCCCTTTCGGAAAGGATTCGGGGCGGCGATGTCCTCATCGCCTTGGGAATGGCTTTGAGACGGCGACGAGGACGTCGCCACCCCGTTGCGTGTTGGGGCAGTGTCAAGAGGCGCCCGATTGCGCTGGCTTCAGGTGGCGGAGGGCGGGGCGCCCAGCATCTCGCGATAGATCCGGGCGTATTGGTCGGCGACGACGCGTGCGGAGCGGTCAGCGACCGAGGCGCGGATGACGTCAGGCGGTGCGGGGCGGAGGTTGCCGTGGAGGATGTCCTCGAGACGCCGGCTCAGGGATTCGCCGGAGTCTGGGGTGAAATGGGCCCCGGTGACGTTGTCGCGGACGATGTCGATGTTGCCGCCGCTGGCGGAGACGATGGCAGGAACGCCCATGGCCAGGGCTTCGATGAGGGCGACGGAGCAGGGTTCGTTGGTGGACGGGAGGATGAACCAGTCGGCGCGGGCGAGGGTTCGTTCGACCTCGGACGTGGGGCCGGCGAGGCGGAAACAAGCGTGCATTCCGTAGCGCTGGACGGCAGCGCGGAGTTCCTCGGAATACTGCCGTGCACCGGAGTCGGCGGGAGTCGGACCCCAGATGGTGGCCTGGATGCGGGATCGGAGGTTTTCGGGGAGTCGATGGAGCGCGTCGAGGAGCAGGTCCCATTTCTTCCACCCGACGATGTTGCCGATGCCGACGAGTTGGAGGGGGCGATCGGAGGTCGGGGGACGCGGGGACAGGGGTTCGGAAAAGAACCGTTCAGAGCCGGCTTCGGAGACGATGTCGATGTGGCCGGGTTCCGGGGTGAGTCCGTAGTGCTGGGCCTGATTGGGGGTGAGGAGGACGGTGCGGAGGCCGGCGAGTTTGGCGGCGGCTCGGTACATCCCGGTGCGACGGGCGTAGGTGTGGTTGGTGAACAGGACGGGGCGGGACTGGCGGGCGAGTCGGACGGCCAGGGGCAGCGAGCCGCGGGAATGGGCGTGGACGATGGCGTAGGGTTCGGCGGCGAGCAGTCGTTGGAGATCCGGCCAGGCCCGCCAAGCGGCCAGCAGGAATCGGAACGGCGACGGTGTTTCGTCCAGGGCGTTCGGGGAATAGCGGCAGGTCAACTGGGGTTTCCGCGTCTGGAGGAAGGCGGAGTTGACCCACAGCACGTGTTCCCACTGAGCCGGGTCACTGGCAGCGGCAACGGCGCGCAGCGTGGAGAGGATGCCGCCGTTGTCCTCGGAAGCCCCCACCAGATGGAGGATCCGATGCGGTTTGGCCGGCGAGGTCACACGGTGGAAGGACGGGGCATGAGGGCGGTGGTGGGGCGCCGGTAGGGTTTCTTGGGGGCGGCGGCGGCTGCTGCTGCGGCGGTCGCGGCGGCCGATGCCCGGGCGTTCCGTTCCCGCGAGCGCAAGGCCCAGTCGGTGGCCAGCACGAGACCGGATTGAAGCCCGAACGTGTTCATCGCGAACTCGGAGTCGCCGTGGAGGAAGAGGAAGATGAACACGTTCACGATGTACGTGCTGGCGTTGACGCTGGCGAACCGCAGGAACCGATCCTCGGCTCCGTGTTTGCGGCAGTGGCGGAGGATCCGCAAGGAGAGCAGTGTGGTGGCTGCAACGAACCCGAGGAGACAGACCGTGCCCGGGATGCCCGTGTTCACCATGAGGCCAATGGGACCGTTGTAGAACCGGCCATAATTCACGTGCCCGGCCACCGTTCCGAACGGGTCGAATCCGTAGTACGGGACGGGTTCGGAGGCCGGACCGAAGCCACGTCCGCGCCAGAGGTAATGGGGAATGAGTGTCTTGCCCACCTCGCGCATGGTGGACCGGCCACCGAGCGTACTCTCGGCGTCCTCCACGGCGACGGGGTCCAGTTGGATGCCGGGAAGCACCGCCAGAGTGCGTTGGGCCGCCAGAGGGAGGGAGTCACCGATAACGTACACGAAGGCGAGCAGGATGGCGACGATCAGGCTCATGCCACTGGCACGGACGACGGACCAGATGCCCTGGCTCCAGCTGGAGATCAGCAAGATTCCGCCGAGCAGGACGAGAACGCCACGATGGCCTCCGGGCAGTCCGAGACCGGCAATCAAGCACAGGAGGGGCACGAACCAGAGCGCGCTGGTGCTGAAAATCCTCCGGAGGGGAATCAGGATCAGCGCCAACTGGAGCATCGCGACGGCGACAAAGGAGAAGGATTGGAAGCGCCGGATGCCGGTGACTTCCGATCCCATCTCGAAATTGATGGCGTCATTGGCGAGGTCGAGGACGTAGAAGACCCAGTACATTTGCGGACCAATGGCCAGGGCGACATCCGAGAGAATGAACGTGAAGCTCAGGAAGAGGTGGATGATGAAGAGCCGGAGCAGTGTTCGCTCCGGAAACTGGATCATCGCGAAAATGAGCGGGAAGGAGGAGCAGGCCAACTGCTGGATGTAGACGCGGCCGCCCATGCGGTCACCGCCGGTCATTCGCAGGCCAAGGCCGTGCGTGCGCATCAGGTACAACAAGACGAAGGCATAGCCGATGGCACCCAGGATGATCCATCGGTAGCGGCGCAGGTTCTGGGTGAACTCAGGCGAGTACTTGCGCAGGGCAAAGGTCACGAAGACGCCCGAGCACCCAAGCAGTGCCGCCACTTCCCAGACGAACGGCCGGCCGGGCATCAGGGGTACCATCAATGCGGATCCGTACGTGGTGATTCCGAGAACAGCGCACAGACGGCCGTGATAGGGGAGGGTTCCCAGCCAGCCGATCCCCGCCACGGCCAGAATCAGCAACGGCGCGTTGCTGGTCATGTAGAACCCGAAAACGACGGCGCCCAGGAGCAGTGCGATCCACACCAATCCTGTCTGAACCTGCATCCGTGCCTCTAATGCCGTCATGTCCCCTTTCCACTACCCGGCCGAGGGTTGCGGAGCAAGCCGGCGCTTCCGCGGGAGGGTTTGAAGTTTCAAGATTTCAGTTTGAAGGATGCCCGACCACAGCCTCCTCACGTCGACTGCTACCTCCCACGCGTCGTTTGAAGGCCGGGTGCCCTCACCCGGCGGGGCCCGTCAAACGCCGCGTGACGGCACGCGGCTTACAGCAGGAGGTTCACATCCGGAGACTGGGAAATGCGTCTTGAACGCCAGGCTTCGTAAAAGAACACCGCGGAGGCGTTGCCCACGTTGAGGGAGTCCACCCCGGCCTGCATCGGGATGACGACCTGTTGGTCACAGGCGGCAAGGACCTCGGGTCGGATGCCCTCGCCTTCGGAACCGAGCACGATGCAGCAGTCCTCGTCGAGACGGGCATCCGGCAGGAGGCACTGGTCCGTGTGCGGATGGGCAGCGAGGCAGCGGATCCCGTTCTGACGGAGTTGGTGGAGGGTTACGGTCAGAGACGGGGTGAGCAGGTAAGGCATCCGGAACAGCGTACCCATGCACGTGCGCACGGACCGGCGGAGGTAGGGATGGGCGGAAGTTTCGCCGACGATCAGGGCCTGCACACCCATCGCCGCCGCATTCCGCAGGACGAGGCCGACATTCACGGAGTTGGACACGGAATCGATCACCGCAAAGAGCCGGGGGCGGGGCAGGTCGAGCAGTTCCTGAAGCGTGGCCGGACGTGGGATGTATCCCAGGCCGAGGACGCCTTGGAACAGTTTGAACCCCGTGAGTTGGCTCATCACGTCCCGCTCGGCGATGAACAGGTCGATGTCCTCCGGACGCTGGCGCAGGAGCGGTTCGTATTCCACCTGCCATTCCGGCGCGAGCAACATCGAGACGACGCGGATATCGGATGCCAGCATGCGCCGGACAACCTTTTCGCCCTCGGCGACGAATCGACCTTCCCCCACGGGGTCCACCTGATACCGCATGTTGCGGTAGGGGATGAGCTGGGGATCCTCGAAGTCAGTAACGGTGTGGATTCGGAACACGGCGGGGCAGGGGAACGGTTGGGAAGAATTCAGGCTTGGGCACGGCTGGCGGCGATGAAGGCGCGACAGGCTTCAACGAAGGCTTTGCGTGCGGCGGCATCGGAGAAGCATCGGTTCGGGACGATGATGGCCTGCGAGGAACTCAGGCAGAGGAACACGTGCCATGGGCCGGTGCGGACGAATCGGATCGCGGTCCATTTCAGGTCGGTCTTTCCCAGGGAGGATTCGCTCGTCAGCCCATCCGCGTGCGCGGTGAGGTCGACCTCGAGCCCGATCCCAACCGAGCGACGGAGGAAGCTGATCACACAGACCATGAATGTGTAGCCGGTCCACGCTCCGAGCAGGGTGATCGTCCCATGCCACGCTAGGAGAGGAATGGACTGTGCGAGGCCATCCCGGAACAGAGTCCAACAGCGGAGGCCGGTGACGATAAGCACGACCATCCAGCTGAGGGGGCTGCGGAGGAGGTAGCCGAGCGTCCAGGCGAGGGTGTCCAGCCGGCCGAGGCGGTACTTGAGGGCGATCGGTGTCATCTCAGGCGCGCTTCAGCTTCGGGCCCTTGGGAGTGTCCTCGACCACCCAGCCCTGCGCCTTGATCTCGGCACGGAGAGCGTCGGCCTTCGCGAAATCCTTGGCCTTCTTGGCGGCGACGCGGGCTTCGGCGAGGGCGACGATCTCGGCCGGGGCTTCATCGGTGGCCTTGGCGCCGAGTCCGAGGACGTGATCGATGCGTTCCCACGCGGCGAGTTCGGCGGCGGCCCGGGCGGCGTCGAGTTCGTTGGCGGCGAGGGCACGGTTCTGCTCGCGCACCCAATCGAACACGGCGGCCCAGCCGCGGGAGATGTTGAGGTCGTCGTCCATCGCCTCGGTGAACGCCTGAAGGAGCGCGGGCGCGGCGGGGGCCGTGGTACCGGCGGCGCGTTCCCGAAGCTTGCCGACGCATTCGTCGATGCGGGCGAGCGCGGTGCGGGAACCGTCGAGGCCAGCGAGGGTGAAATTGAAGGTCTCGCGGTAATGCGCGGACATCAGCAGCGAACGGATCTCGCGTCCGGAGAAACCGCGGCCGACGAGGTCGCGGACGGTGTAGAAGTTGCCGAGGGACTTGGACATCTTGCGGCCCTCGACGAGGAGGTGGGCGCCGTGGAGCCAGTACTTCACGAAGGGTCGGCCCTTAGCGGCGATGTCTCCGGCCAGTCCACCAGCACCCTCGCTTTGGGCGATCTCGTCCTCGTGATGCGGGAAGGCAAGATCCTCGCCGCCGAGGTGGAGATCGAAGGAATCGCCGAGCAGGGCCATGCTCATTGCCGAGCACTCGATATGCCAGCCGGGGCGGCCGTCGCCCCACGGGCTGGGCCAGAACACCGCGCCGTCCTCGGGGACCCGGGCCTTCCACAGGGCAAAGTCCGCGACGTTGTCCTTGTCGTATTCGTCGGAGGCGACGCGCTCGGTCTGGCGTTGGTCGTCGAGGTTGAGGTTCACCAATTGCCCATAATGACAGGCGCACCCGGGCCAGCGTTCGGATTTCCGGTAGCGATCGATGCTGAAATAGACGGAGCCATCGGCGGCGCGATAGGCGATGCCCCGTTCCATCAGGCGGCTGATGAGCTGGATCATCCCGTCGATATGGGCCGTGGCACGTGGCAGATGATGCGGCGGAAGGCAGTGCAGGGAGGCGAGGTCGGCGAGGAAGGCGTCGGTGTACCGGCCGGTGAACTCGGCGAGCGTCTGGCCGGTCTCGTGGACGCGGCGGATGATCTTGTCCTCCACGTCGGTGATGTTCATGACGTGGGTGACCGAGAATCCGCGGAACTCGAGGTAGCGCCGGACGACATCGGAGAAGACGAAGGTGCGGAAGTTCCCGATGTGGCCGAAGTCGTAGACGGTGGGCCCGCAGCAGTAGAGACCCACGTGGGGTGGGGTGAGCGGAGCGAACTCCTCGACGCCACGCGTGAGGGTGTTGTGGAACTTCAGGCCCATATCAGTGGGCCGACTGTAGCGACCGGAAAGGGACGGGGGAACACTGACGTTCCGGGTTCAATCGCCGGCGGTGATGGTCCACATGCCTTGGGGATTGTTGGTGGTGCCGCGGCCGATGGTCTCGGTGATCTTGTGGATGGCGACGTGGCCGTCGTGGAAGAGGTAGTTGAAGCGTTCGCCGTGGAGGCCGTAGGCGGCCTTGCCGTAGCCGTATTGGGACTTGGAGATCTGGAAGCAGTCGCCGTTGAATCCGCCGGGATTACCCGGCCCCTCGGTGGGTCCGGCGCAGAAGGAAGGCCAGTCGTTGCCAGCGATGTTCCGGCCGTTGGGCTGCTCACAGAGGAGGAGCGTGTCGGACGGCGACTCGACGATGCTGTTCTTGTAGCCCACGGGTTCGTCGGGCGGCATGGAGCCGTTGTTGTTGGCGATGTAGACGCCGACGCCGCGGAGGGGTGTCGGGAGGGAGCCGGGACCCGTGATGTTGGCACCATTCATCGCGTAGGTGCGACGCTGGCCGAACTGGGCGTAAGTGATGGTGATCTTGTTCCGGTCGGCGGGGCACTGGAGGATCTTGGGGCAGCCCTTGCCGTCGGTGATGCCGAGCATGAGGTCCTGCTTGGTGCTCTTTCCGCCGATGTACTTGTGGAGCATGTCGTCCCAGGTCCACTGGTACTGGTAGTCGCCGGTGCGGTAGACGGCGGGCGGGTTCTGGTCGTTGTTGTCGACGAGGAACAGGTTGAAGGCGACGCCGATCTGCTTCATCTGCGACGTGCATTTCAGGCGCTCGGCGCGGGCCTTGGCCTTGCCGAGGGTGGGCAAGAGCATCCCGGCGAGGATCGCGATGATCGCGATCACCACGAGCAGTTCGATGAGGGTGAACGCCGTGGGCGGATGGATGGGGCGGAGCCGATGGGAGGTCTTCATTCGGGAAAACTCGGTTGGATCCACAGATTTCACAGATTCCGAAGATGGCAAAGGGCTGGGTTTCACTTCAGGACGACGCGGGCT
>JBIKWS010000136.1:0-8016 GCA_044356195.1 Cyanophyceae cyanobacterium | reverse complement strand
AAACTCTGGTAGACATACATCGGCGTGGCCTCGAAGGCACCCGGTGTGGGAAGGTAGGCGGACTGCGCCAGGAGGGGCGAAAGCGGTGCGAAAACCAAGGCGGCGCCAACGGCGGCCAACGGGCGGAAAGTCATCTTCTTCATGGTGTGCGTCGGTTATTCCGTGATGGTTTCAGGATTACTGGGCGGCCTTCTTCAGGTTGTAACGGACTTCAAGAAAGTATTGCAGGGCATCCATCTGTTCGGCGGTCAGTTTTCCCGCAAACGCCGGCAGGTTGACCGTCTTGGCCGCGGCCACCGGCAATGCCTTCTGCCAGGCCGAAAGCTTCTCTCCCTGGACTTCCGGATTGCCTGCGCCCGCGGTGATCGTCGCCTTCCCATTGAACACGGCCTTGCCGAGTTCGTACTTCGCGGTGATGACCCGTGCAGCCGGGCGAATCGCAGGGCCGGGATAGGAACCGGACGCTTGAAGGAGTGTTGGCGCACCTCCACCGATGAGGAGGGTCGCCGCCAGTGTCAGGATCATTGGGCGCATGGTTCGGGTCTACCATTACAGACCCAGCGTGCACAAGCCCGGTCTCGTCCCAAGACCTGTCCATGGCCATTTTCCGCATCCCGTGCGAAGCTGGGCCATGCCAAAGTCCGTTCGATTGTTCATCAAGGCGGGATGTCCGTGGTGCGACGAAGCCATCGATTGGCTCGACCATCGCCAGATCCAGTACGAGGTGCTGGACGTCAACCGTGATGCCGTCGCGCGCCGCGAGATGCACGACCTCACCGGCCAGTCGAAAGCGCCATCCATAGACGTGGATGGCCACATCCTTGCCGACTTCGGGGCCGACGAACTGGAGCATTGGTGGAAGCAGATGGAGTTTGGCCAATGACCCTGCGTGCCTCATCCGCGCCCTGGCACACAGGCAATTGCCAAAAAATGACGTGAAGATCCCCGGATCCCGGGGCATCAGTGGAAACAGTCACTTTCACACCGCATGAGCCATCACGCACCGAACCACGATCACCTCGCGCTCACCCGCCGCGGCTTCCTCGAACAGTGCGGCATGGGCATGGGGACGCTCGGGCTTGCCGCGTTGATGGGTTCGCTCGGTGAAATCGCCCCGCGCCTCCGGGCCGCCAACGCCGTTCCCGCGGGTGGGTTCACCAAACCCCTGACACCCCGCCAACCGCAATTCCTCGGCCGCGCCAAACGCGTCATCCATATCTTCGCCAACGGCGGCCCATCCCACGTCGACACTTTCGATCCCAAGCCGTCCCTCGACCAATGGCACGGCAAGGAGATCCCCATCCGGCACCAGACCGAGCGTCGCACCGGCTCGGCCTATCGTTCCCCCTTCGCCTTCCGTCGCTACGGACAATCGGGCATCCCGGTCTCCGACCTCTTCCCGCACGTCGCCCAGCACGTCGATGACCTGTGCGTGATCCGGTCGATGAAGGCGGATGTTCCGAACCACGAGCCGTCCCTGTTGCTCATGAACTGCGGCGAGGCACGTCAGGTCCGACCTTCATTCGGATCCTGGGTCACCTACGGCCTGGGCTCCGAGAACCAGAACATGCCAGGATTCGTGGTCATGTGCCCCGGCGGTTATCCAATTCAGGAATCCCAGAACTGGCAGTCGGCCTTCCTCCCCGGGGTCTATCAGGGCACCTACATCAACACCGAGCACACCAAGATCGAGCGCCTCATCGAGAACATCACCAACCAGTACCATTCCCTGCCCGAACAGCGTGCCCAACTCGATCTCCTCGCCCAACTCAACGAACGCCACCAACGGGCCCGCGCTGCCGATTCACAACTGGAAGCACGCATCCAGTCGTTCGAACTCGCCTACAGGATGCAACTCGACGCCGCCGACGCCTTCGACATCGGCCGCGAGCCCGAACACATCCGCAAGATGTACGGCGATGGCACGCAGGGACGCCAGATGCTCATCGCCCGACGCCTCATCGAACGGGGCGTGCGCTTCGTCCAGGTCTGGCACGGTTCCGGCCAACCCTGGGACAACCACGACGACATCGAGGTCAACCACCGAAAGCTGGCCAAGGAATGTGACCAACCCATCGGGGCGCTCCTGTCCGATCTCAAGCAGCGCGGAATGCTCGAAGACACCCTGGTCATCTGGGGCGGCGAGTTCGGCCGCACGCCGACGGTGGAACTCCCCACCCCGGGCGCCAACGCCGGGAAGTCCAACGGACGCGACCACAACAACCACGGGTTCACCATGTGGCTCGCGGGCGGCGGTGTCCGCGGCGGCACTGTCTACGGCGCAACCGACGAATTCGGGTTCGCTGCCTCCGAGAACACCGTCCACGTCCACGACCTGCACGCCACCCTCATGGCCCTGCTCGGCTTCGACCACGAGAAGTTCACCTTCCACCACGCCGGCCGCGATTACCGTCTCACCGACGTCCACGGGAAGATCGTCCGCGACCTGATGGCATAGCCCCTCGCGGCGGAAACGGGGAACGGCCTTCGTGCTCCTCGTCACTCCCCACTTTGCCGCCACGCCATTCCGCCGATGGAGTCCTGCTCGGAATCGGGATCGTTTCCGATGAGGATCCTTCGGCTTGTTCCCCAATCCCGAAGGGATTTCAGCAGATAGAGTCGCGAAGCGCTCCTCGGGTTCACGTTGGAAAGGGAAACAACATGCGGGGGTTGAAGCATCCGCAACATTCGACCCGACACGCCCCCGGCGAACGACGAACCCGCCCGGCAACGCCTCGCCACACGCGTCGGGATCGGGATCGGGATCGAAAACTCACAGGGAAGAACCGGGTCCGATTCCGATACGCCTCGGCAGCTTTGGATCTTCCCAAGCCGTGGCCCCAGGCCCGGAGGGCCGCCAGATGATAGCCCAGCGCGTAAGCGCTGGGTTCCATCCCCCATGCACACCCAGCCCCAGCGGGGCGCCAGAACACCCTCCCCCACACGAACACGAGTATCCGATCGCGTCACCAAAGCTTGGCAACACCTCCGAACACGAAACGGATAAGCCACGAAGAACGAAGAGGAGGCTTCACCTGATGGCCTCGCCTGCCCCCCTCCGGAAGGAAACTCCTTTTCACGCCGAGACGCCGAGCCCGCCGAGGTTGGAACACCCATTCATAACCGGCTTCCTCGCTGCGCGCAGAGGCACCGCTCAAACGCGAGACCAAGGTTCAGGAATCAGGAAAGAAGCTGCCGGCCATCCATCGAGTGCTGCCGGCAGTGGTCCCGTTGACTAATCAGCTCGTACATTCCTTGAACTGCGAACGACCACATCTGCCAAGCTTTGACCCGGAATCCACCCCGGAGCCTTCATGGGCCAGCCATTGTTGAATCAGCGGACTCCGTTGTATAGATAACAAACATGTGACCATCGAGGTCGGACAAGACGACGTAAGCACTCCATGGAGTTGACTCAACGCGATCACTCATCCTCAGGACCTGATCGACCCAGCTCCAGAAATCACTTTTAGGCAGGGAAACGTGAGCGTGCTTGGCAGACGGAATGAGCCGACCGCTAGAATCAATTATACCGTGTTTGTAGAGTTCAAGACGAAACCGGGTCTTGGGATCAACAAGCTCCAGAGTGGCAGACTCTAACGGATCAACCCCATTCCTGCTCACCAACCTGAACAGCTTCCAACGATTCGTATAGACCTCTATAGCCTCATCGATATTCGCCACTTCTATGGATATTGATATCCAATTTTGTAAACTCATAGACTGCCAATTAGAATTCGAATCATGACCAAGGCCAGGCATGCCCACGGAGAAGCTCGAATGCCTCAAGTTCAGATTTGCACCAGAGACTTGCCTGAACTCTTCCTTGGTAGTCCCGCCATTCCCGCGCCTCATCACGGGATTCCAATCATCGACAACGTGGATGCGATGCGGTCGTGCCTGCGGAAAACGCTGGGCGCCGGCGAACAATTGTCAATAGAACAGGACTGCCCCTACGGGCCTTTAAAAAGAACGCTTAACGAGGTTGGGGGGATACGAAGCAGGGGAAAGTTATAGAATGGGGTGAAGTAACGGATGGCCGAGGAGATCGTCACCCACGCGACGCACGGACGGGTCTCACGGAAGGGTGTGGGGGCAGGGTTCAGATGCGCCCAAGCACCGAGCAGGAAAAAGACTCCGCTTGTCCGCGATGTGATGGCCCCGACTTTCCACCTTACCAAAGAAAGAGGGCGGCCAGGCTTTCGCCTGACCGCCCCGTGAAGCAGTCCTGCCGGGGATCACCCAGGCCGGATCAGTAGCGGATCACCAGACGGCCGCCGACGATCTGGATGCTCTGGACGGTCACGGCCGGGGTCAGCGTCAGGTAACCCTGCTCGCTGCCAGCGGGAACGTCCGCCGAGATCGTGCGGGTCGCGGTGTCGACGATGACGTTGGTCAGGGTCGCGCCACTGAAGCCGACGGGAGGCGTGCCAGAGGCCGACTGGGCCGGAGGCGGGGTGATGAGGGCCTGGCCAGCGCTGCCCTTGGTGTAGGCGCGGACGATTTCCTCGTCGGAGAGGATGCGGGTCCAGATGGCGACCTCATCCATGTCGGCGTTGTGGAACACGCCGCCGCCATCGGTATAGGTGCCCGTGCCGTCCTGACCGATGTTGAGTTCGAGCGTGGCGGTGTCGAGCGACTGGCCATTGTTGGCCACGATGCTGGAGGAGTTGAGGCGGACGCCGTCGATCCAGGACTCGGCGTTGCCGGCGCGGTCGAAGCTGACAACCACGTGCTTCCAGGTTTCGAGCGGCAGGGTGTTGGCTGCGGCGTCGAAGTCCTTGCGGGCTCCGCCCTCGGTGTTGAGGTTCCACTGGAAGTGGTTGTCGCCGGCGCTGGCGATGACGAAGCCGACGTTGCCGCCGCTGCCCCAGTTCTTGTTACCCAGGAAGGACGGATCGCCGGTGTTGGAGTTGACCTTCACCCAGAACGCCGTGGTGAAGTTCACGTTCGTGCCGAACAGGATCTGACGGCCGAGGCTGACGTAGCTGAACTCGCCACCGGTGACGGTGCGGACGTTGACGGCCTGGCCGACCTTGCCCGCCACGAAGGACGGGGTGCCACGGGCGGCACCGTTCACGCCCTTGCCGGACGCGTCGGTGTAGTTGCCATCAAACGGCAGGTAGGTCGCGAGACCGTCCGCCAGGGAGTCGTGGCCGACCTTGTCGCCGGAGACCACGATGTTGTCGATCGCCCACCACCAGTTGTTGCCGGCGTCGATGTACCCGAAGGTGATCTTCATCTTGCTGGCCGTGGCGGGGTTGTTGATGCGGAACGAAACGGTCTCGTTCTGGTTGTCCGCATGGAACGTCGGACCGGCTTCGGCCGTCCAGCGCAGGACCTCGATCGGGGCAGCTCCGTCGAAGGAGACGCGGATCACGGCCTTCTGCGGGGCTTCCGGGCGCCAGCTGGAGTCAAACTTCAGCACGACGCTGTTCTCGGCGAGACCGGCGACGTCGATGTCCTTGGTCGTGAGCAGGGTGTTCATCTGACCGGCAGCGCGGGGCTGGTCATCCCACTCGTCACCGTCAGCGATGGCGACCGTGCCCGTTCCCTTGAGGAAACGCGTACGGGTCTGGTCACCGGCCGTGGAGGCCCACCAAGCGCGGTCGGCGAAGCTCCAGCCGGCCCACTCCACGACACCGTCGGTCGTCGAGTCACCGAGGCCGTTCATGCCGCTGTTGTCGACCACCCAGCCGGCCGGAGCCGTCTTGGTCACGACAGCGTCCTTCGCACCACCGGAACCGGTGATGATGCCTTCCTCGACGTTGGGTCCGAGGACGAGGGAATCGAAGTTCTCGCTGAGGAGGATCTGGGAGCGCGTGCGGAGAACCACGGAAACGCTGGCGGCGCTGGAGGTGTTCGTACCGCTCAGGTTGGACACGCGGACGGTGTAGGCACCGGCGCTGGCGGCGCTCACCTTGCCGAGGGTCAGCTCAGCGCGGGTCGCACCAGAGATGGCCGTACCATCCTTGAGCCATTGGTAGGCGATCGGGGCGTCTCCGTTGGCGACGACGGCCAAGGTGGCCGAGTTGCCTTCGACGACTTCAACCGACTTCGGCTGGCTGACGATGGTCGCGGGAACCTGGGTCAAGGTGGGCTCAGGAACCGTGCGGCGGCGATACGCCTTGAGGGAGCCGGTCTGCTGGCCGCCGACGAGGGCGCTCGTGCCATTGGCGTTGACCGTGTACCACTCAACGGAAGCTCCGCCGCCACCTTCGAACCAGATCAGGCGGAACAGGTAGACACCGGCCTTGGTGGCCTGGAAGTAGAATTCGGTCGGGGCATCACCGCGGCCACCGTCGAACGCGCCCAACACCTGGAACAAGGGGTTGGTCAGATTGCCGACGGAGACCTGGAAGCCGTCGTCGGAGCGAACCACCATCGTGTAGATGCCCGGCGCGGGAATCTCGACGAAGGTCAGCGCCTCGGCACCGATATTGTCGGTCGAGGGGGAACCATCCGGCAGAAGGCCGGGGATACCAGGGATCGCCTGGTCGGAAACGGCGAATTCGTTGAGACCGGACCCACGGAAGACGCCGGCTTCGCCCCCGGCCTGCTCGAAGTTGACTTCGGCGATGTCGAAGTAACCAGACGCGTTCTGGCTGAACGTGTCATGGATCGAGGCACCCAACTCACCGCGGAGCTGCTCTTCCACGATGGAGATGCTGTTCGCACGGCCGGTCGCCAACTGGTGCGTCTTCCAGCGCATGCCCGGCTCAGCACCGGTTCCAAGCGCCGTACCGAGGTCGGCGGAGATGGTCTTGTAGTCGGCCGCCGTGAAGGTCACGGCGTCGACCACCTGACGGTTGCCGTCCGTGGTGAAGGTCACTTCCAGGACGTGCTGGCTGTTCGGAGCGAGGCCGGTCGTCAGGGCGTACCGCACCACCAGGCCCGTCGTCTCACCCGTGTCCGCGTTCGTCGTCGGCGTCACCGACGTCGGCGTCACGCTCACGCCGTCGAGCTTCAGGCTCACCGGCTTGGTCGCATCCACGGAGAAGAACAGCGGGTTGGTGATCGTCGCGGTGAGGATCGCAGGCGTCGAAGCCACCGTGGTGTAGCTGGGGGCGACGAACGAACCGCCGTCCGTCACCTGACGTCCGTCGGTGGAGGTGAACTTCACCGCCACGGTGTGGCGGGAGCCCGGGGTGTAAACATCGGGAGCCTGGTTGTAGCTGACGAAGATGAGGCTGCCGTCACGGGTGACCGTGGCAGGGCTGACCACGCCGCCGTCGACCTCGAGGGTGATCGGCTTCGTTTCATCGACGTTCTTGCCGAGGGCCTCGGCGATGCGCGCGCGGACGGACACACCGGTGCCGCTCACACCCGTCACCAGCGGAGGAACACCGATCGCGATGTTGTCGACCGCCCACCACCAGTCATTCGCGGCCTCGATCATGCCGAACGTCAGCTTGACGCTGCTCGCCCCGGCAAGGTTGTTGAGGGGAATGATGACCGGCTCGTTGCTGTTCGAGATCTCGTCCGGATTCGTGGTGTCCTGCTTGACCTTGTCCTCCTTGAAGAAGGGATTGTCGGAACCGTCGTCGAGGGTCCGCGTGGATTCCCAACGAATGACCTCGTTGGTCGTCCCTCCGTTGAAGGTCACCCGCACCAAGCCGATCTGGTTGTTGATCGCGGAACCATCCGGGGCGGTCGGGAAGCTGGCACCCGCGTCGTCCCGGGCTTCAGGCCGCCAGGTCGAATCGAACGCCAGAACCAGCGAGTTCGCGGCATATCCGGAAAGAGCGATTTCCGGGGTCGCCACGAACGAGTTGAAGAATCCCTTCGCGTGCGCCGCGTCATCCCATTCGTCGGGATCGGCGATCATCACGTTGCCCTGACCGAAGGTGAAGTCCGCGCGGCGCTGATCGCCTGCGGTACGGATCCACCATTCCTTGTTGGCGAAGCTCCATCCAGCCCACTCCACCACACCGTCGGTGGCGGCGTTGCCCAGACCAACCATGCCGGAGTCGTCGATAGTCCACCCGGCAGGAGGCGTCTTGGTCCAGACCTTGA
>JBIKWS010000134.1:0-8027 GCA_044356195.1 Cyanophyceae cyanobacterium | reverse complement strand
GAACAGCCCAAGCGGAACCGAGCGCACGGTCGCCGAAACACACAAGCCCGCCATGGGCGCGATCCACAAGCCGAGAGCCGGCCAGAACAAGGCCTCCGGATGCGTGCCCCGATCGAACAGGCTGATACGCACCGCCCATCCGGCCAGCAGCAGGTGCACACTGATGGCCAACCCGAATTCCCGCCCCGCAAGCCAAACCCGATTCCACAGAAGGGCGCGATCACGCATGGGGGTTGTCAGGATCAGTTCGAGCGCTCCGGACGCCGCCTCCTCCCGATAGCCGGTTGAACCCTGCATTCCCATCAATCCAAGCAGGAGCACGCCGACGGCTTCCACAGGCCAGGATCGCTCGAGCGCGAGCGCCACCACCCAGGCAACGACAACGCCGACTGCCCACATCCAGAAGGTTTCGATCCGGCCCGGTTCACGAAGCCGGAGCCACGCCAGTGGCCGACGTCCGCGCATCACCCGGCCGTGCCCTTCCCGCCAGGCGTGCTGCCACTGCGCCTCCTCGGCCGCCTCTACCGGGTCCGGCGCAGGTTCGTTTGGGGCAGTATCGCTGCCCTCACGCCAGCGTCGCCCCAGAATCGCAGCGCCCACAAACAGGGTGAACAACAGGAGTCCGCCCCCTGCCCCCAGCGCGTAAATGGTGCCCACTAGGTGACGCACCCAGACAGGGATCAAAGAAAGCGGAAGGCTGAACACCCCCCAGATACCCAGCACGATCGTCGCCAATCCCAGCCCGACACCCATCGCCCCTCGCAGCGCGGACCTCCGATCCTTGGTGGCCGCGGAAAAGACCAGGCCGGCCGAAAGGCCGCAGCTGACCATGGCAAACTGGAACGCTGCGTAGAACATCGCATCGAACAACGTCACCGAACCCATGACGAATGGGACCATCCCGATCGGAAGGCCGCTCAACCAAAGCGTCATCATGCGCAGCAACGCCTCGAGTCCCTTCCCGCCCACGACTTCGAACGGCCGCAGGCACGTCAGGAACAACAGACCGAGCGTCCCACCGATCCGTTCGGACACCAGCACCGGCGCCGTCAGCGCAATGCTGAGGAGCAGGAGGACGCACGCCCACAGCACATGGAAGATCTGGAAGATCTTCCCTCCGACGTTGCCGATGGTTCCCTGCACACTCCAAACAAGCAGGGCCAACCCCACCCACGCCACCAGGCCTGAGCCGACCCGGAGGTGCCGGAACACCGGATCCCGCGCCCCCATGAGAAGCTCCCGTTGGAAGATCGGCCACATGGCGTGCTTCAGGTTCGGGCGAGCGGTCGACGTTGGTAGGCGCGTGTCCTCAGGTCCCACTCGGTCATGCGTCCCCACCAGAACGCGGCGGCCCACTGCGCAAGGACAGCACAGATTCCGAACCAGAAAGCGCTGGTCTCCCCCGATCCACCAATCAGGCCCATGGACGAAAGCCACGCGACCATGAATCCACCCAGCATCGCCGGGGCCAACGCGCCCCATGCGACCGTCAGCACCCAACCCGGCAATGGGTGCAATCGACGCATCGCACAGCGCATGCCCACCCAGGGAATCGTCAGCCAGGTCGACAACACCAACGCGGCATGCAGCCCCCACTCCCAGGTCTCCACCTGATCGCTCCCCAACAGGATCAGGAGCTCGCTCACGATGAGCCCCGGACCCATGCCCACGATCAGCGCCCATCGCCGGCCACTCACCAGATTCTCGGGAGGCAGCGGCGTCACCAGCAGGATCTCGAAGGTTCCCTCCTCGATTTCCCGTCGGAAGCTTCCCGCCGCGAGGAGTGCCTCGACCAGAAGCAGCGCTGGTGACACCAGCATCATCAGGTATTCGAAATCCCGCTCACGGGCTCGGCCCCACAGGCTCAGCAGGAACAACAGGATCACCAGGACCGGCAATCCCAGGCGCAACCATGAAAGGGCCGGCCCGATGGACTCCAGCCAGAGCACCGGGTTGACGTCGAGCCATCGCCTCTTGCGGATCCGGCGGCGTTCCTCCCGGAGGGTGCTGACCCGTTCCACACGTTGGCCCACGCCATGACGCTCGTGCTGATGCTGGTTGGTCAGGAGGAATGAGGCGAAAACGGCGGAGGCCCCGAACAATCCGATCGCGGTGACCACCATCCCGCAGATCCCGGCGTTCGCTCCATCCAGCACCCACGAGGGTACTCCTCCAAAGCCCATACCAACGGTCTGGAATGCGCCCGCCCCCGTCGAAGCGAAGGCGACTCCAAGCGGAATCGCCGGCCAGGCCTCCCATGGAATTCTCGGCCCGGTAAAGGCCTGCAGGTGTACGACCGTCAGGAAACAGACCACGCACACGAAGGCTTGGAGCATCAGGAACCCGATCATCCAGATTCCCGCCAAGCCCACCGCCCCGAGCCATGTCCGAGCGCGACTGGTCGCCATGAACCCGGCGGCGAGTCCTGTCAGCACCATGCTGAACTCCGTCGCCAACGCCCGGCCAAAGTCCGCAGGGCCGACGCCACCCAGCATGAACGGGATTGCCAGGAACGGGAGCATGGCCACCCACAAGGCCAGCATCCGGAGCACATGCGCCACCGTCTTGCCGACGACGACATCGAGCGGCGTCAGCGGCGTCAGGAACAGCAGGCCCAGCGTGCCTTCCCTCCGCTCCCGGGCCAGTGTGTCCGCCGTCGCCACGGGGCATGCGAAAGCAAAGAAGAGCATCAGACCGCTGTGGAACCCCGCGAGGAGGATGCCTCCCAGAAATCCGGACGGCAGGGATCCCGTCCCGCCCCAGCGCACGGCCTCACCGATCAGGACTCCCAGGAGAAGGAGGGAAATTCCCAGTCCGGCAATCACACGCAGCCAATAGGTCGCCCAGTTCCTTGCGGCAGCGCGCAATTCCCGGTGGAGCACAGGAGGCATCACCATGTGCGCAGCCCTCCTGACGGATATTGGGCTCCGGCCGCCCGGCGGAAGTCATCGCGCAACTCGTATTCGTCCGTGTCGAACTCAAGCCCGGCTGCGAGGGCGAGGAACCCATGTTCGATGTCAATGCGGGCGCGCTTCCGTGCCCGATAGACAAAATACGCATTCGCGCCCAACCACAGGTGAAACACGAACCAGAGCAGGCCCGTACCCCCCCCGAGCGCAGCGAGCATGGCGAGGGGCAGCAATCCCACCCACCCGGGCATCATGACCCGCAGGAAGGTGGCCCTCAGCGCCGTCTGCGGGTCCGCCTCGCGCAGGCCGTGGCGAAATCCAACCATCGCCAACGTCTCCAGATCGAAAGCCAGCACCAGGATCCCGTAGATGAGCAGCACCACCACTCCCACCCCGGCAGCCATGGGAAGATCGCTCATCGACAGACGCAGCAACGGCAGGAACTGCAACCCCACCAAAACCAAGGCCGGCACACGGTATTGCCGCAGCAACGCCGTGTGGTGCCCGCGCAGGATCTCGTCGCGCCCCTGCCCCGCAGCCACGAGGAGTTCGAGCGCTCCACTGTTGCGATCCTCGAAGATGCCGCGACTCGCCATCAGCGCCACCTGCACCTTGAGCAACAGGTGCAATGCCCACAACACGGCGAGGCAACCGCCCACGATCCAGATCGCGGCGGTCTGCGTCGTGGCCGCCAGCGAGGCCAGCAGTCCCACTGCGATCAGCAACCCCAACCCGTAAAACACCGCCGTGAACTCGAACGGCACCGGACGCATCACCATCTGGAACCAGGCGTAGGGCTGCTGTTCCAGCAGCAGGCCCCAATGGATATGCCGGTAGCCGACGAGCGCCCCCTTCCGCGGCTTTCCTTCCTCGCCCCGGGATGGCGGCGTTTCCAGCACCCGATCCCGGTAATTCCGGACCAGGAACGAGGCCGCGGCGAGCAATGCCACCACCACGAGGCACTGACGCTTCACCGCGAGGCGATAGGCCTGATGCCGGACCGGAGCCATTCGCGGTTCCGCGTGAGCCCATCGAAAGGCCGCCGTCGGGCTGAAGCTCTGCACCGCCAGCGCGGAACGACGGAGGACCCGCTGCCACCCCCAACTCGCCCCATCCAAACCAGCGCTCAACAACCCGACCCCCAGGAGCGTTGCAAGCAGTGCTCCACGGAAATCACGGGCGAACACAGAGGCCACGATCCCGAGACTGAGCGACAACCCCAAGGTCAGCAGGATGACCGTCACCGTGCGGAACACCTGCCCGCCGCTGACGCCCCCGACCAGCACCGGTAGCGAGAGCACCGGGATCAGGGCGATCACGCCGTAGACGGCACGCAGCGACGTCGCCGCGAGCTTGCCCAGGACGATGTCGTAGCCGCGCAGTTCCGTCAGGAAGAGCAGTCCCAGGGTTCCCGCGCGCTTCTCGGAGGTCAGCGCGTCGGCGGTGAACAGCACTCCGGCCAGCAAGGAAAAGCCAAACAGGGCGGTGGCCAAGACCCGGAAGACGATGTCCGAAACCACCTGCGGCTGCGCCCGGATGGGCGTGGACCACAGCAGGAGGAAGAATCCCACACCCAGCAGGACAGCCCCGAAACGGATCCACGCCCCGGAACCCTTCCGTGCAGCCACCCGAAGCTCGCGTTGGACGACCGGAAGGAAGTTCATGGCAATCCACCGGAAGCCATCCGGCAGGGCTACTGCGTTTCGCCCTTGGTCACCCGCAGGAAGACTTCCTCAAGTCCCAGCTCTTCCTCACGCACCTCCAGGAGTCGCGTGCCGTTCTTGACCAGAACGTCGGCGATCACGCCCGAATCCGCCTGATCCTCGCGCACCACCACGCGGAGCCGTCCGTCCTCTTCCATGGCCTCCACGATCTCGACCCGGGCACGCAACAGATCCAGCGCCCGGGAATTCTCTCCGGCCACCCGCACGCGGAAGACGCGTCCGGCGTGGGTCTCGTTGCGGACGCCCTGGACGGGACCGCAGTAGATGAGCTTGCCCTTCTCGATGATGGCGCACCGATTGCACAGGGTCTGCAGCTCCGAAAGGATGTGCGAACTGATGATGATCGTCTTCCCCATCCGCTGGAGCTCCTGGAGGATCGCCATCATTTCGATGCGCGCCCGCGGATCGAGGCCTGACGCCGGTTCGTCGAGCAGCAGCAATTGCGGATCGTGGATCAAAACGCGCGCCAGCCCGAGGCGCTGCTGCATGCCACGACTGAGGGCACCGATCAGCGCCCCTTTCTTCTCGGAAAGCCCGACCAACTCGAGGACGTCCGCCACCGTCTTGTCGCGGACGTTCGCCGGGATCTTGTAACACGCTCCGAAGAAATCGAGGTACTCGGTCACCTCCATGTCCTTGTAGACGCCAAAGAAGTCCGGCATGTACCCGATCAGATGCCGGACCCGGTCGGCCTCTCGGACCACGTCATGACCGAGGACTTCCGCCCGCCCGCTGGACGGTGTCAGGAAGGTTGCCAGGATCCGGAGGGTCGTCGTCTTGCCCGCACCGTTGGATCCGATGAACCCAAACAGGTCCGCGCGATTCACCGTCAGGTCCAGGTTGGAAAGCGCCGTCATCTGACCGTAGACCCGACTCAGGCCATGGGTCTGGACGGCAGGCACGGGCGGCGGCGTCGGGCCACCCACGGAGGGGGCAATGTGGAGGGGATTCTCGCTCATGGGATCGTCTTGGATTCAGCGCGAAGCAGGAAGGACGAGGCGGACCAGGGTTCCCTTGGCCTGCCGAAGGGCAGAAAACCGGTTCATGGCCGGCAACACGCTGTCACCGGGAAGGTAGGCCAGGATGATGAGGTCACCCCGATCCGCATTGGGGGTGAGGTCGAAGGTGGGTGGCCAGATGAACTGCCGGGAAGAGTTGTCGCCGCCCGTCACGTGCTGGGCGAAAGAGGCCGCGATCGCCGCATCCCCCCAGTTGTCGATGGGAGCGTCCTGATCGCCGCCGCCGAAAACCTCCGTCCGCCGTCCCGCGACGCGGGTGAAATCGGTGCTCCAGTTGCGCGCGAAATCCACGTACGAATCACCATTGCCCTGGAAGTCCACCCGCGTTTCCTCGCCTCCCGCGATGGACCCGATGCGGTACATGCGCAGCCCGCGGATCACGGTGACGTTGGTCATGGACGCCTGACGACGGTTCGCGATCACCAATTCCGTGCCATCCCACTTCGCGGCGATCGGCGACAGGCCGGGCTCGTTCCACTCCGCAACCCCCAACTGGGATGTCCAGACGGGAACGTCCATCTCGGCCTCGAAACCACGGGACTTGGTCTGGACCGCAATCCGGGCACCGCTGCCGGCATTTCCCCAGAAGCCCTGGAACTCGGGCCGGAACATGCCTGTGTCGGCCTCGACCGCGACCCGATACGAGTTGTTGGCGGGTGAATACACGCTGCCAAAACTGTACCCGCGAAGGACTGCGTCCCCGGCCCGCGGGTAGACGTCCACGACGTGCATCTCGTTCCACTCGCTGTTGCCCGCCCGCAGCCGGAATCCGATGTAGTAGATCAGCAGCGAGAACAGCACGACGTAGGACGGGAACGTGATCCACGTCAGCATCGGCCGGTTGATCTTCTTGAGCCACCATTGGTCCAGCGGCCCGATGACCACCAGATACACGAGCAGCAGGACCAGAAGCACGCCCACGGGAAGCTTCTGGACCTGTCGGGTCTCGATCATCGCACCGAAGACACCATCGATGCCGCGTCCTCCCCACGCGTTGTAATCGGCCCGGCCCAACAGATCGCGAGGGACGCCCGAAAGCCGGGCCCAGAACCAGGACCGGTGGGTCCAACCCTTCACCGGATCGCGCTCGGGATTGAAGGCAACCGCCGTCACCAATCCCCGACCCTTGTGCGCCGAAACGATGAGGGGCACCCCCTCCGCACTCACGAGCACTTCCCCCGCCCGCTGCTTGAAGTTGGCGACAGGCATCGTCGACTTCCCGAAATTCACGTCGGTTTCCTTGTCCTTGTAGACATCCGGAACACCCAGGGCCCCGCGATTTGCCATCGGAACGGGCGGACACTGGCCAGCAAACTGGAGGTTGCGGGCATCCCCGGCGCTGTTGCCGGTGGCCAACCAGGTCGCGAGCGCAGCCCCAATCGAACGCGTCGCAACGCCATCCACCGTGACGGGGAGCACATCCCGCAACCAGGCGGTTGCCGTCACGTCGGTCGTCTGGTCAATGGCGACGATCAGATGCCCTCCCGCGTGCAACCAGGCCAGAAGCGCTTCGATCTGGGTCTCCTTCAACTCGAGGGCCTTGGCGGAGTTCAGGTAGATGGCGTTGAGCGAGGAGAGGACGATGGGGTTGTCCGGAAAGGTCTCCATCCCCTGCCCGATCGCCATCCGGACCGGCCGCGGCTGGAACTCGGCGTTCCGTCCCTGGATGTCCGGGAACGTCGGCATTCCGGCAAAAGTCTGCGGTGCCGCTCCGAGCAGGAAATTTTCCCAGCCCAACTGGGTCACCCGCTGTCCCAGGTTCTCGGCGCGGACCTTTCCATCCTTGTCCAACAACCGCGCATCCAGCATCAAAACGCCCTGTGATCCGGAGAATGCCGGAAGCAACAACCGTTTGCGGGTGTTCTGGGGAAGTTCGACCGCAAACCGCTGCGGCACACCGCTGAACTGGCTCTGGCCCAGTTCAATGACCCCGTCGAAGGACGCACCGTCATTGAAAACCTCGATGACTACCGGAAACCACGCGCCACCGCGGGCGATGGAATCGAATCCGGGGAAAACGTCGAACTGGATCTTTGCCTGCGCCACCAAGGCGGTCAGGAATCCACAGATCAGTCCCAGCAGTGAGGAAATCCGGAGACGGTATGCAGGGGGCATCATGGGCGGCAGGCGGGCGTTTGTAGGCTTCCCTTGGCAGGACTTGCAACGGCGAACTGACCCTTCGACCGGGTTCCTGCGGATTCGTTCCATCGTCGGCATTGCGGGAGTTTTGTAACCCTGCCCCTTGCCATGGGTCTCCCGGTGCAGGAAGTGTTGCTGAGATTTGCTGCATGGACCAACCGGAGTTGGACGTTGAGGCCTGCGTCGCGCGGGTGCGCGATGGAGACGAAGACGCCGCCCGGTGTCTGATGGAGCAT
>JBIKWS010000133.1:0-8073 GCA_044356195.1 Cyanophyceae cyanobacterium | reverse complement strand
CGCCGCCGATGGCATCGACTTCCGCGGACTGCTTTACCCCGGCGTCATGCTGACCCCGGACGGCCCTCGTGTTCTGGAGTTCAACGCCCGCTTCGGCGACCCCGAAACCCAGGTCTACCTGACGCGCCTCGAGAACGACCTCGCCGAACTGCTGCTCGCCAGCGCCGAGGGCCGCCTCGCCGGCATCCAACTCCGCTGGAAACCCGAGTCCGCCGTCTGCGTCGTCATGGCTTCGGGCGGATATCCGGGAAACATCCGCAAGGGGCTTCCGATCCTGGGCCTCGCTGAAGCCGGAGCCTTGCCGTCCACCAAGGTCTTCCATGCCGGGACCGCCCTGAAAGAAGGCGTCACGGTCACCAACGGAGGCCGCGTGCTCGGCGTCACCGCCCTGGGCACCACCCTCCGCGAAGCCCGGGACCGCGCCTACGCCGCGGTGAACCACATCTGCTTCGAAGGCGTCCACGTCCGCAGCGACATCGCCGCCAAGGGCCTGCGCTGACTGGTAGACCGACCGACCGTTTCGTCCCTCCCGAAATGCTGACGGGGGACCGGTGAAGAGTCCGGTCCCCCGCGTTTGTCCTTTGGCGCTTTCGCCCCAACGACCGGTGTCCATGCACCGGCCAAGACCTTGTTGCGGCAGTCCGTGGGCCCCGGGATTCCTCCTCTCCCCGGGGCCGCCGCTCCCCGCGCTCAGCGCAGGGTCCTCGCCGACACCGTCGCGGTGTAGGCCGAGTTGCCCGAGGTGTTGTAGGCCCGCACCCGGTAGTAGTAGAGCGTGTTGCTCTTGAGGCTGCTGTTCGTGTAGGTCCGCACATTCGCTCCCACCGTGGCGACCAGCGTCCAGGTCGATCCATTCGTGGACCGTTCCACACGGAAGCCGATCTCGTTGGTCGAATTGTCCGTCCAACCCACCGTGATCGACGTCCGGGTCACCGACGTGCAACCGAGGCTGCTCGGTGCTGCCGGAACCACCGCCACCACGGGCACCGTGGCGGAACCGATGTTCGAAGCCGCCGAGTATCCGGCGCTGTTCGCCGCCACCACGCGATAGGCGTAGGTGCTGCCCGCAGCCACCGCCGTGTCCGTGTAGCCCGTGGTGTTCGCTCCCAGGACAATCCAGAGCAGGTACGAACCGCCGTTCACCGAACGTTCCAGGCGATAGCTGGTCTCGTTCGCCGCCTTGTCGACCCAGGTCACCGTCACGGAGGTCGCGTTGGCCACCGCCGTCAGGCCCGTTGCCGGCGTCGGCACCGACACCGGAACCAGCACACTCGCCGTTGCCGTGGGCATCGAGTTGCCCATCGCATTGCAGGCCGACACGCGGTAGCCGTAGGTCACGCCTTCCACCACGGTCGCATCAGTGTAGCCCGTGGCGTTCGCGCCCACCGTTCCCAGCACCGCAAACGCACCACCACTCACGGAACGTTCCACCAGGAATCCCGTTTCATCCGCGGAATGGTCCGCCCAAGCCAGCGTCACAACGCATCCACTGGCCGACGCCGTCAGCCCACTCGGACTGGCCGGAACCACTGCCATCGCCGGAACGGCCACCACCAGTTCCGTGTCGGAAACCGTGGCACCCGCACTGTTCACCGCGTTCACCCGATAACCGTAGGTCGTCTCCGGTGTCACCGCCGTGTCGGCAAACCCACAGGCATTTGCGCCCAGCGTCGCCACCACGTCCCATGCGATGCCATCTGATGTCCGCTCAACAGTCACAGCAACCTCATCGGTCGCCGCGTCCGCCCAGGAGAGCACCACGCGATCCCAGGCCACTTCCGTCGCCGTCAGGCCCGTCGGAGCCGCCGGAGCCGACGCCGTCACCGAAGTGCGGAACCCCGCCACGATGCCCGCCGTCTCAGTAATCGCACGGGCGTTGTCTGCCGCATTCGCCGGATCCACGTCGTAGTCCACACCCAGCGGGATGCCGGCGTAGCTCAACCGCGGATTCGAGAAGTAGTTCACCCGCACCGCTGAACCGCAGGCGTAGGCCATCACCGTGCGGAACATCGTCGAGTTGGTGTCGCAGTTCCGATAACCGTAGGCGTAGGGATACGACGCGCCCCCGGTGGCATTCGCACGGTCGTGTGCGAGTCCAAGCACATGCCCCATCTCATGGGTCATCGTCAGCGACGGCAGCGCCGCCGAGTAAACCACCGAGAAGGCGTTCGCCGCGAAGCCCGGCGACGGAATCGTCATCATGTAGGACAAGCCGGCACTCGACGTGTCCTCATTGATCAGGATCACGATGTCCGCACCTGCCGCATCCCGCAGCGCATGCACCTCGTCGATGATGCCGTCCGCCGTCCGGGCCAGCGCCATCAGCGCATCCGTCATCTTGCCCGTCTCGACGTAGGCCACCTCGGAAAGGTGAACCAGCGAGAACCGCACCGGTGCCTCACTGTTCGCCATCGCCGTATTCGCATCCGAGACGGCGGTCAGGATCTTCGCCTCGATGCCCGCAACACCGTACCGCACCCGCGACGCCGGGGTGTACACCACCATCAGGTCGACCACGTGCACACCACCTGCGGGAGCCACGGCCGCCGGAACCGCAAACCGGCCCATGGGCGCCGGTACCTCCACCGCTGCCACATGCGGTGCCACCGGTTCGTTGCCGTCCCGCTCGGAGAGCAGGTAACCGCCACGACCGTTGGGGGTGATCTCGTAAAGCACGTTGCCCGTGCTCATCGCCCGATCAATGACACCCGAAACCACGCCTGCGCGCACGGCGAAGGTCGCACGACTCAGGGGTTCGCCGGCAACCCGGCCAGACCACACCCGGTCGCCGCCGGGAAGTTCCGTGACCCGGTCGCGCTCCAACCGGAGCGTCTCACCGGGGAAAAGGGTAACCTCGAAGGAATCCCGCTCCAGCACGCGGGGGTTGACGTCCACGCTGCGGATCCGTCCGTACCCGGCCATCGCAGGCCGCTTGGAAGACTTCACCGTGCTGCGTACCAGGTCGACTGACTCGGTCCGGGTGGAGGCCATCGAGGCACCAGCCACAAACACACCCAGCGTCAGCAGCAGAAGACCCTTCTTGAACCAGTGGGGGAGTCCCACGAATGACATGCTCTTCATAACAGTACTCGTTAGGGGTTTCCGCCCTCCCTTTTGTGCGCCGGACCCATCCGGTGCACCCCTATCAGGCATCCAAAGAACGATGTACTGACTAACCTTACAGACCTCCTTGCGCTTCCACTGCGTTGAACAACACGCACCCTTTCTTGCTATCAACCATGCGCAACAGAAGTTCAGACAATAACGCAAATATATGGAGTTGAAATATTTACAAACAAACCTTTGGATCAGAAAAAAACTGGGAACCAGAAAAACCACCGATTCCTGAAGGAACCAAACCCCAACTGATCCCTACCTATCCCTACCTGATCAGCCCATTCGATCCCTACCTGGCACATCGAACGCCCCTCGTACCCAACGCTCCCCTACACCGTCATCCCTACATCCACCCGCCAGCAAGGCACTCCAAGGCATCTGCGCAAACACCCCCGCCGCAGGCGTGACCAATGCAACGTCACGACGACTGGGTCGCCAGCCTGAATCCCCTCGGGCAGCGAGAAAGGCGATGCCAGTGCGATTGCAGCAATGAATTCTCGGAGCGGATGCCGCGCTTCAACTGCAAGACTCCGCTCCCCCCAAAGGCACGAAAGCCTCCAGCTTCACACATCGCGACGCCAACGCCGCCACCCGGCAAAGGTCGTCAACGCAACGCCCGCCCACACCGCCACCGCTTCGGGTTCGGGAACAGCCGTGATCCACTCCGAGTAGGCGGAAATGCGGGTCGAGAGGAAGATGGCTTCCCAATCCTGGGCTCCATCCGGCAACTGCAGAAGCCCCCCGGTGGTGCTCGTGAACAATCCGCCCGCATCGAAGATGGCGGCCTGAAAAGTCGGTCCACTGGCGCCCATGCTGAAGGTGGATTGAACCTTCGAGTTGATCCCCGCGAGTTTCCAGACGCCACCATCGAGGATGAACATCCCTCCGCCGGAATCCCCAGATGCTAGCATCGCCTCGTTCGGCCCTCCGTTGGAACTGAAGCCCGCGAGGAGATACTCTGCACCGTCCAGTACGAAGACATCGTCCACCTGGTTCTCACCCCAACGCGTCATGCCTCCACCCGCACTGCCCGACTGCCAACCGCGCAGGGGTGTTGGCGAGGCCCCCGGCACGTTGACTTCCGCACCGCGCACGGCGCTTCGACCAAACAATACGACATCCTGACCAATCTCCGCGGTCCCGGTGTACAGGGGCGCGTAGCTGGAAAAGGTACCCGAGACCTGCCAGACCGTGAGATCCGCCGTCGGATGATCAAACCGGGCCGAGGTTGTGTACGAACTGCCCTGATAGCTGAAGGTTCCCCCGACGCCACCGCCGATATGCTTCGCTGTGATGAAGGAATTGGGGGCAATGGCCGTGCCCAGCAAACCCTGCCAACTGCCCTGGTATTGCCAACCACTGCCTTCCAGTGGACCGGTGGGAGCTGTCGTGTTGAACCCAACCTCACCGGAACTGATGAAGATCAGGGCGAAAGCCGACTGCGTCGTGGCGATGCCGGCGACCAAGGGGAGCCAGGCGAACCTGCGGAGGGCAACGGAGGGGGATTTCAGGTTCATGGGAACATTTCTTACCCAACCCGTTTCCCCTCGGCAACCCTTCGCTCCACACACATGCGGATGGAGGCGCATCTTGATGCTGCCCCCTTTGGGAACGGTTCCGGGGCCACGATGTCCTCATCGCCATGGGAAAGGCCTTGGAACGGCGATGAGGAGGTCGCCACCCCGTTCCCGGCGGGAGACGTGTCGAGAGGTGCCCCCCAGGCCCAGCCATCCGAAACAATCCGTTGACCCCAGCCCCTCCGCCGGTAGGCTCCCGCGCCTGTATCTGATCTGGTGTAACCAATCGAGCATTTGAAATTATGGCAGTGAACGTCGCGATCAATGGGTTCGGCCGCATCGGCCGTCTGGTTTTCCGTGCAATGGTCGAGCAGGGCCTCGTCGGCAAGGACATCAATGTCGTCGCCGTGGGCGACCTCGTTCCCGCCGACAACCTGGCGTACCTCCTCAAGTACGACTCCACCCAGGGCCGGTTTGCCGGCACCGTCAGCTCCAAGAAGTCCAGCGCTGACAAGGCCGAGGACGATATCCTCGTGGTCAATGGCCATGAGATCCGCGTGGTGAGCGCCAAGACGCCTGCTGAGCTTCCCTGGAAGGCCCTGAACGTCGACATCGTCATCGAATCGACCGGTCTCTTCACCGAAGCCGAGAAGGCCAAGGGCCACATCGTTGCCGGCGCCAAGAAGGTCATCATCTCCGCTCCTGCCAAGGGTGAGGACATCACCATCGTGATGGGCGTGAACCACGAGAAGTACGACGCCGCCTCGCACCACATCATCTCCAACGCAAGCTGCACCACGAACTGTCTCGCGCCCCTCGTCCATGTCCTCCTCACGGAAGGCTTCGGCATCGAGGAAGGCCTGATGACCACGGTGCACGCCTATACCGCCACCCAGAAGACCGTCGACGGTCCCTCCAAGAAAGACTGGAAGGGTGGACGCTCGGCCGCGATCAACATCATCCCCTCCGCAACCGGCGCCGCCAAGGCCGTCGCGCTGGTCTGCCCCGAGGTCAAGGGCAAGCTCACCGGCATGGCCTTCCGCGTGCCCACCCCCACGGTGTCCGTCGTCGATCTCACCGTGAAGACCGTCAAGGAAACCTCCTACGCCGAGATCTCCGCGGCCTTCAAGCGCGCCTCCGAGACCTACCTCAAGGGCATCCTCGCCTACACCAGCGATGAGGTTGTCTCGACCGACTTCATCCACGACAACAGCAGCTCCATCTTCGACGCTGGCTCCGGCATCGAACTCAACAGCCGCTTCTTCAAGCTCGTGAGCTGGTACGACAACGAGTGGGGCTATTCCAACCGCGTTGGCGACCTCGTGCGCCACATCATCAGCAAGGGTCTCTGATCCCGGCTGCCCAGGGGGCGGCGGAACCGCATTCGCGGAACCGCCGCCCCTTTTGTGTTTTCCGCCCCGTGTCCACCGCCACACCAACTCCTGGAACGTCCTGGAAGGCCATTGCTGCCATGGCCCGCAATCGGGTCATTGGCGCCCGGAACCGGATTCCCTGGCATCTACCCGCCGACTTCCAATGGTTCAAGCGAACCACCCTCGGAGGCATCCTCGTGATGGGCCGGCACACCTTTGAGTCCATCGGACGCCCCTTGCCCGGCCGCGAGACCTTCGTCCTCAGCCGATCCCTCCAGGGAATCCCTGGGGTCCGCGTCGTTCCCGACCTGCACACGCTCCGATCCGAACTCTCGGTGGACCCCCGGCCTGTCTGGATCTGCGGCGGAGCCGACATTTACCGCCAACTCCTTCCGCTCTGCTCCGAGTTGCTCCTTTCCCTCGTTGATTCGACTCCCGAGGGCGACGCGTTCTTCCCGCCGTTCGAGCAGGACTTTGCCGACGACGGGGAAGTGCTGCGCGAGACCGGATTCACGGTACGCCGATACCGTCGGATCCTCGCGGTCCACGCCTGAACCGACTCACGACCGTCCACCTCTCCCTCCGCATGAAGCACTTCAGTGGGATTGCCGTTTCCCTTTTGGTCTTTGCCGTCGTCCGGGGCGCGGAACCGATCCGCGTCCCTCCGTCCCGACTCGGGTGGTGGCCAAACCCGGAACTGCTGCGAAGTGTGGCCTCTCCGACGAACGTGGTCGTCTCCACCCCACGGTTCCAGCCGGGCTTCGCATGGAAGGAGGCGGTCATCTCCTGGAATACCGCGCACGCCGGCGGATTGACCGCACGGGCTCGCCCCGTCTGGAAGGACGAAGCGGGCGCTTGGTACACGCTCGCGCAATGGAACGTGTCCACCAACAATGGTCCGCGGACGAGCTTCCCCGGTCAGAAGGACTCAACCGCACGAGTGGAGACGGATACGCTCATCGTCACAGCCCCGGCCGACGGCATCGACCTCGAGTTCAGCTTTGCCACCCTGGATGGCCGCGTTCCGTCCGATCTACGGCTCGGTGTCAGCCTGCTGGGCAACTCGGCCTCGGAACCGGAGCCGGAGCCGTTCACCCAAGCCTGGGGGACACTCCTTTCCCTGCCCGTACGCTCGCAGGCAGACTTCCCGGAGGGCATCCAGTCGTGGTGCAGCCCCACCAGCCTGAGCATGATCCTTTCCCGTTGGTCCGAACAACTCCAACGCCCGGAACTCCTGCAGGATGTCCCCCAGGTCGCCCGCGGCGTTCATGATCCCGGCTGGCCGGGCACAGGAAACTGGAGCTTCAATGTCGCCTACGCCGGCCATCATCGAGGCCTTTCGGCCTGCGTGAGCCGCCTCGCCGGCATCGCCGATCTGGAACGTTGGATCGCCTCCGGAAATGCCGTCGCGGTTTCTGTTTCGTACACCCAACTGAAAGGAGGAGCCAAACCCCGCCCAGGCGATGGTCACCTCGTCGTCGCCTCGGGATTCACCCCGACAGGCGATGTCCAGATCCACGATCCTGGAGTCCGACGCGACCGCGTTGTCCGCATCATTCCCCGCTCGGATTTCGAACGGGCCTGGAACCACTCCAGCCGCACGGCCTATCTCGTATGGGCCCGTCAGCGCCCCCTGCCTGCCGGCGGCATGGGACGTTGGCCGGAAGTACCCTGACGGCACCCGAACGACTGGATCCGGGACGATTCTCTTCCCCGTGCAGGGCAGTGTCAGCCCGGAGGGATGGCCTTGAACTTCTCGTCCATCCAGGACACCTGAAGGGCGACCAACTTACGCGGATCGATCTTCCCGTAAGCGATGCGCGCTGCCACCCAATCCTTCCTCTCAAGGTAGTACTCGAACCATGCAAGATGGTAGACGGCTGATTCCGAGGGTGTCAGAGCAAGCGTGTTGATCCGGCGAAGGCCGGCTTCCACCTCGGAATGCCGACCGACCATCAACAGGGCCAGAATGTGGTTCAGCTCGGATCCCAGATCACCGGGCCGACTGACCATGACCTTCAGCGTGAGCTGCACAGCCTCTGCCGGCTTGGTACGTGTGACGATCA